>JABMSA010000633.1 GCA_013202185.1 Planctomycetota bacterium | reverse complement strand
GTACCTGGTAGTCCGCGACCTCTGGCAAAGGAATGATCTGCTGCACATCGACCAAGAGTCGTCCCTCGAGGCTGTAAGGTCTGAGGCGGACGCACCGGATGTCGAGTTCGTATTTGGTAGTCAGCCACATCACCGACGAAGTGAGTTCCTTCGAGAATTCTGCGGATGCGAGGACGATCCGCACATCTTGCCCGAACTGGTCTTCGTCAGGTTCAGCCCAGCCCAGAAACTCGAGAATCTTGGTCTGGGGGTCATCGCCGGTACTCCCGGCTTGGCGCAGGTACTCGCCAAACGCCCTCACGGCCTGCTCGAACGTCATCGTGGAGACCATCGCCGCGTACCGGATTGCCTGAAGCTCCATGTGTCCACCATCTCCGGTGCGCTTCAGCTCGATCACAACGAGGTTCCCGCTTCTGTCGAGAGCCAGCAGGTCGATGCGCCTCTTGGAGTCCTCCCATTCGCCGAACTCCTCAGCTATGACCAAGGTGTCGGGAGCAATCACCGCAACGTTGTCGCGCAGTAGCCGTTGCAGGTCATCCCTTTCCTTGAAATCTTCGGTCGAGAAGGTCGTCTCGGGAATCCGGTTGATAGTGTCTTGAGTAAACTCGTAGATGGGCATCCGTTCCTCCCAATCTCAGTCCAGGGGTTGTCAGACCATCATTCGGGCGCTGAGATAACGACGAGGGTCAGCCGCCCCGAGCGCGCCTGCCCAACTCAAGGAGCTGGAATCACCTCACGGCTACTTGTTCTGCTTCAGACCGATCGATCCTCGGGGTGTGATCGAGCGCACTGGTTATCCGGCTGTTGGGTGCAGCCTACGGCTTTGCTTCTCCGACCTTTCCGGAAATCACATCTTCGTCGATATTGCGAGGCTTGCGATAACGAGAGTTCTCAATCAGGATGCGAAGGACGAGGCGCAGGTAGTCGATGGCCACCGAATGCGCTGCTATCCTGCGCCCATCTGGCTGGAGGATCTCCTTCTTGCGATTTGCGGCGGTACTTCCGTGGACAAGCGCCGACCGGTAGGCGTAGACTTGCTTGATATCACGAAATGCCTCTAGTCCAGATTTCCCGAAGTCTGCCGCGACTTGACAAAGCGCCGCCACCCGCATGGCAAGTTTGTGAGTCATCTCTTGCGGTTGGTCATCGGACAAGGCTGCTTCAAGCCCGATCGTGGCGTCCAGTATCCGGTCCTCAACGCCATCTCTGAGAAAACACAAGTTGAGCCGACGGGTGGCCAGCCGAACAGAGTTCTCTTCGACGTCAAGCAACTTCCCAAGCAGTTCCCCGATTTGGCGACCGGTTGCCGCGTCCACCTCAGGCAATGATTCCGCAAGCCAGTAGAAGTTCTCGAACCACATGGGATACGCTCGTATTGACGTTCCTTCGAGCGGGGGCAAATCGGCGGTATACCTGCGAGCCCAACCATCGGGTTTGACGATCAACTGCGCGTATCCGGTGGCGTGTCCGGTCACGACGCGGAATGCGGCGAAGAAGTCATCGATGCGCTCGACAGGATAGGCGCCGGTGTTGGAAAAAGGATCGGGCGCCAAGCGGAGTGGCCTTGGTGGGACCCTTTTCCAAGTCCATCCATCCAGTACGACAGCATGGCTGGCGGCCGCGAGGACTGACGAGTGGACGCCTGGCCCGTATGCATAGAGGGATGCACGGGCCACGTTGAAGGAAGAGCCCATCCGTGAAATTCGATAGCCCGGCGCAAGCTCCAGATCATCGAAGCCGAATTTCACAAAGAGAATTGGAGCTACGACCTGAAGCGCAAGTTCATCGGCAAACATGAAACGCTCAATTGGGCCGAAGATCTGCGAAAAGGACAGATCGGTCAAGTCAAAACTGCGGAACGAATGTACGTGACGATCAATGAGGTCGGTAAGAAAGTAAAAGATGGAGATGCGTCGCATTACCTGACTTTCCGGCTTATCCATTTCCGATGTCTCGGGAACCCAGGAGAGTAGGTGGGTCAGTTGCCTGTCTTTTGAGACGAAGTCAAGTAACGCGGCAAATGCAGGCAGTGAGTCGTATCGGATTTTTGATTCTTCCGCATCACCGAAGGCTCCCGCGTAGTTGGTGGGACCCGTCATTGATCTCGTCTGGATCGATGGGAGCCCATTCTTGGATTCACTGACGGTCGGAAAGTCAAGATAGCTGCCAATGTAGTGCTTGTGGGAATCGATCGGGCCGAGGGCGCACAAGCCCTCGGCAACGGCGTCCTTGACGAGTTCGCGGAATGCCGTGCGAAGGTGCTCAGGGAGGTACGGTGTTTCGTTTGGCACTTTCGGTCGATACTGTGGGGATAGCATTGTCCTTAGCCAGTGACTGACTGGAGATCGATCGCGGTATGGCTGATCTCCAGTGGGCCGCTGGAAGATCTCCTTGCGTCCAGCCAGCGACTCCCCAAGTGTACGAAGGTCGGTTGGGCGTTCAACGCCGGTTGTATAGTTCCCCACAATTCCCGCTGGGAACTCGTGCCTCGACCCCCAGCTTCGCTCCCGGCTCGTAGTGCCGTCTTTAGGCGGTTCTGCAGAGGAAGAACCCGCTAAAGCGGGCACTACAAGCAGAGACCTACCGATTCACGAACTTCGCGTCGATGGGTCTCGCTTCCTG
>JABMSA010000632.1 GCA_013202185.1 Planctomycetota bacterium | reverse complement strand
CTGCTCACGCTACGACTACGAGGAATCTGGGACAGAATCCAGCATGAGACCAATCCGCGTTCTGCTTGCCGACGACCACGCCCTGGTGCGGGCCGGGTTCCGATCCTTGCTGCAAGACATTGCCGGCGTGCAGGTCGTGGCAGAAGCGGGCGATGGTCGCGAGGCGCTGCGCCTGATCGAAGAGCACCGACCCGACGTGGCCCTGATAGACATCGCCATGCCGGGATTGAACGGTCTGGAGACGGTCGCCCGTGTAGTCAAGGAGTTTCCATCTGTGCGGGTGATGATCCTCTCGATGCACGCGAACGAAGAATACGTCCTGCGAGCGCTGCGCAGCGGCGCGACCGGCTACTTGCTGAAGGGCGCTGACGTAGACGAACTCGAACATGCGCTGAGGGCCGTCGCCGCCGGCGAAACCTACCTCTGTCCACCGATATCGCAACAAGTCATCGCCGACTACGTCCGGCGCACCGCGGACGAACCCCACCCACTGGATCGGCTGACGCCGCGCCAGCGCGAGGTGCTGCAATTGATCGCCGAAGGACAGACGGTGAGAGAGATGGCCCTTACCCTGGGCATCAGCGTGAAGACGGTCGAGACGCACCGGGCGATGCTGATGGAGCGGTTAGCAATCTATGACGTCGCCGGCCTGGTGCGTTTCAGCATCCGCGCTGGGCTGGTGATGCCGGATTAGCGTTGGAGAATCCACCCCACACCGCCTGCTTACGATTGTGCGGTTCGGCGTCCAGCGCCGACCGTCAACGGCGGCGCTGCGCCATCTCAGGCTTTTTCCCAAGAAACTCAGGTTTTCCCTGATTGCCCCACTGACCCTCTTCGTTTAAGATAGTACTGACGCGCACCGGCCGGAAGGGCTGGTGCTGGGCTGTGCATCGCCCCGCTCCGTCTTTCTACGGCGATGCCCAGGCCCGGAAGAGATGGTTTTGGAAGGAGATAAACACATTCTCGAGCAGACCGTGCCACCAATCCGCGTTCTGATAGTAGATGATAGCGTTGAATTTCTTGACACAGTCGAGTGTTTCTTGTCCAAGGATCAACTGATCGAAGTCGTCGGGCGGGCGCTCTCGGGGCCCGAGGCGATTGAGCAAGTGGAACAACTGCACCCCGATCTGGTGTTGATGGATTTGGCGATGCCGGGAATGAACGGCCTGGAAGCGACCAGACGGATCAATGTGCAGCCAAACGCGCCGCCCGTCCTTATCCTTACGCTGCACGATAACGTCGAATACCGGGCCGCAGCCGAGGAACTGGAGGTGGCTGGCTACGTCGTCAAGTCCGATTCCTTTGACCAGTTGTTGCCCGCGATCCACGCGCAGTTCGCCCGCCGCCATGCCCCCGTGGGTCAAGAGAACGAGAGCCATCCTGAGGAAGCGGATATGAAGAACATTCTGGTGGTAGATGATTCACCAACCATGCGCCGCATGGTCATCGCGGCGCTGCGCGGGCGGCCAGGCATTGCGTTCGACGAAGCCGCCAGTGGCCTCGAAGCCATCGAACGGTTGGCGCTCGCGCCGGTGCATTTGATGATCCTGGACCTGAACATGCCGGACATCCACGGGTTCGAGGTGTTGGAGTTTGTGAGCCGGCATCCCGCCTATCACAAAGTGCCCATCATCGTGCTGACGACGCGAGGCGATGAAGAAAGCCGCACCATCGCGCTCGAATCCGGCGCGGCGCTCTACTTGACCAAGCCTTTTGATCCCGACGCCTTCGCCGGTCAGGTGTGTGAGTTGTTGGAGGCCGCTTGATGCCTAAAGTTGGCGAAGAGTCTCTTGTGGCTGAATATCTCGACGATTATTTTGCCGAGTGCGACGAGCACCTAGTATCCATGCGCCGCGTTCTGCTGGCGCTCGAGCCTTTCGTGGAGCATCCGCCCGCGTATCAATCGCTGCTTGTCGAGCTCTTTCGCAATCTCCACACCATCAAAGGGCTCTCGGCCATGGTCGGCGTGAGCGAGGCAGAGCAACTGGCGCACCAGATGGAAAGCACCCTGCGCGGGTTGCGCAAGGAGGAACTGGCCCTCACGGCCGAGACGATGGACGCTCTGGCCGGCGGGGCCAAGACGTTGGAAGAGGTGATCGCCGCCCGCCGGGTAGAACAGCCGCCTCCCGACATTGAGTCTGTCATGAATCAGATCGCGACTGCGGCACTGGCCCCGCCGCCGATTGAGTTGGACGACAGACAGCACAGCCAACTGGCAGCCGAACTGGAGAGCGGCGCGCGGGCCTGGCAATTCGATTTCGTTCCAGCGCTGGAACTGGCCGAACGCGGCATCACCGTGGACGGTATCCGCACCCGCCTGGGCGAAATCGGCCAGCTGATACACGCCGCGCCGCGGGTGACGGCGGAGAAGGGCATCGCCT
>JABMSA010000052.1 GCA_013202185.1 Planctomycetota bacterium | reverse complement strand
GCTCCGGACGAAGAGCTGCCTACTCTCGAGGAGGCTGTTGGCGAAGCACCCGACGAAGAGCCGCCGGCCGATGAAGCCCCGGCTGCGGACGAACCAGCGGCCGAAGCTCCGGACGAAGAGCTGCCTACTCTCGAGGAGGCTGTTGGCGAAGCACCCGCCGACGAGTCGCTGACCGAGGAGACGTCGGACGATCAGGAGTCGATCGAAGAGACCGCTCTCGACGAGATTGCACCCCCGGACTTTGGCTCTGATACCGCCGCTGAAGAGGATGCGCCATCTGAGGAGCCGCCTGCCGAAGGCGATGCCGCCGAAGAAACCGCTTGAGCGCTCCTTGCCTGCCCGACAGATCATGCACCCCGCGCGGCGGCTCACCGCGCCGCGCGGGCCTTGTTTTCAAGCACCAGTAGAGAATGACAGCTTCATTTCCGCGCGGACGCCTGCAATGGAAAAGGACATCAAGAAACAGCTCGAGATGCTCAGACGCGGCGTTGTCGAGATCTTCCCGGAAGACGAGTTCGTTGCGAAGCTCGAGAACGCGATAGCCCGCGACCGCCCGCTCCGTGTGAAATGCGGGTTCGATCCCAGCGCGCCCGACATTCACCTGGGGCACACGGTGCAGTTGCGCAAGCTCAGGCAGTTCCAGAAGCTTGGCCACGTCGCCGTGATCATCTTCGGCGATTACACTGCGATGGTCGGCGATCCGTCGGGCCGATCCAAGACCCGCCCGCAGCTCACGCACGACCAGACGATGCAGAACGCGCAGTCCTACCTCGACCAGGTGCGGAAAGTTGTGCTGTCGGACCGGCTCGAGGTGATTTTCAACGGCGACTGGTTCGCGAATATGGACCTGGCCGACGTGATAAGGCTTGCATCGAAGATGACCGTGGCGAGGATGCTCGAGCGAGACGACTTCGCGCTGCGATTCAAGGAAGGCAGCCCGATCGCCATCTCCGAGTTCCTGTATCCGCTGATGCAGGGCTACGACTCGGTGATGGTGCGGGCCGACGTTGAGCTGGGCGCGACCGAGCAGAAGTTCAACCTGATCGTCGGGCGCAACCTGCAGGTCGACGCCGGCATGCAGCGGCAGGCGTGCATCACCATGCCGGTGCTGCCGGGCACCGACGGCGTGCGGCGGATGGGCAAGAGCCTGGGCAATTACATCGGCGTTGACGAAGATCCGAAGGAGGTGTACGGCAAGGCGATGTCGATCCCCGACGGCGTCATGCGGCAGTACTTCGAGCTTGTCACCGATTTTTCGATCGAGGAGATCGAGGCATTCCTCGCCGAGGGTGCACATCCGCGCGATGCGAAAGCCGCGCTCGCGTGCCGGCTGGTGCAGATGTACCACGGCCCCGATGCCGCACGGAGCGCCGCCGATGAGTTTGACCGCGTTTTCCGGAAGGGCAAGATGCCGGAAGAAATCGCCGACGCCATCATAGGCGGAAGTATCATAAAGGACGGCACCGTGGCGATCATCGGGCTTCTTCGCGAGGCGAAGCTCGTGAGCAGCAACAGCGAGGCCCGCCGGATGATCCAGCAGGGGGCCGTGCGGGTGAACGGCGAGAAGGTTGAGGAGATCGACGCCCGCGTGCCCGTCGAGAACGGCACAATCGTGCAGGTCGGCAAGCGCAAGTTTGCGTCGGTGAAGCTGGCGTAGCAGGCGCCGGTGGATGCAGATCAAGATTGTGCAAAGACACGGCCGGCCCGGCGAGGAACTCGGCCTGGTGCCAGGCACCGAGCAAAGACGCAAGTCGTTGGTATTACAGGACTTGCGAAGGGCGAAAGACATTTACGTTTTATAAAGCGCGTTCTTCAGCTTCTTGCGTCAGGAGTATACGGTGTAGTCGATCTCGGGGAAGATGTTGTTCTTGCCTTCGAGTTCGCAGAGGAAGCCTTCGCGGAGGGTGCCGTTGTTGAGCTGGTCGAAGAGTGAGTTGAAGTTGAGGAGGTGGGTTTTGGTGCGCATTACGGCGTATTCGACCATTGTGCCGGTTTTCATGATGAAGGCCCAGTCGCTCGATTGCGCCAGGAGGAGTTCGCGGGCGGCCTGGTTGAGTGCGCGCTGCCGGAGGCCGTTGACGCCTGCGTTGTTCCGGGCGAGCTCAACCATCCGGTCGGCCGCGACGTGGAGGTGCCGGTAGATCCAGTCGTTGGAGCCTTCCAGCCATACTTCGTTGTAGCCCTTGTAGCCCCAGCTCGACATCGACGGTGTTGCCACCTGTATCCTCGAGAACCGCCCGAGGTATTCCGACGGTGTGATGAGGCCGATGGTGTTCTGGTCGTGATAGATTTTGCGGAAGAGGAAGCCCAGCCAGTCGGGGCCTTCGAACCACCAGTGTCCGAAGAGCTCGGCGTCGTAGGGTGCTACGACGATGGGTTGGCGGTCCATGATGGATGCGAGGTGCTCGATTTGCTTTTCGCGGTTGAACATGAAGTTTCCGGCGTGCTCGGCGGCCCTGTCGAGCCCCCAGGTGGGGTTGTAGATCTGCTTGTGGTCGGTGTCGCCGGTGATGGCGTAGTATTTGATGCCGAGGTTGGAGCGGTTGCCGCCGCCGTGGAGGTATGGCTGCACGTATTCGTACTCGAGGTCGTAGCCGACGTCGCGGTAGAAGTCGCGATAGACATAGTCGCCGGGGTAGCCTTCGATGGAGCTCCACACCTGCTTGGATGTTTGGACGTCTCGTGCGAAGGCGGCCACGCCGGATGGGCAGGCGATCGGTGCAAAGACGCCGTATTTGGGCCGGGGTGTGGCGTGGAGCACGCCGTGGGTGTCGGTGAAGAAAAACTTCATTCCCTGCTCGGCGAGGTGGTTGTCGAGGCCGGGCTCGTAGGCGCACTCGGGCAGCCAGATGCCTCTGGCCTGCCGGCCGAAGTGGCGCTTGTAGTGGTCGGCCGCGATTTTGATCTGGGCGCGCTTGGCGGTTTCGTTTATCATCAGCGGCAGGTAGCCGTGCGTGGCGGCGCAGGTGATGATTTCGAGCTTGCCGGTGTCCTGGAATTTCCTGAATGCGTTGGCAAGGTTGCGCCCGTAATGGTTCACGAACACGTCGCGGGCGTTGGTGAACCGGTAGTGGTACATGTGCGCGAGGTGGTTTAGCTGGGGCTCCCACTGTGTGCGCGTGATTTCCTTGGCGGCCAGCTCGATGAGGCCGTTGATGTGGCGCTCGTAGCGGTCCTGAAGAAGCGGGTCGGCGAACATCGACACCAGCGGCGGTGTGATGGACATGGTGAGGCGGAAGTCGACGTTATCTTGCAGGAGCGATTGCATCACGTTGATGATGGGGATGTATGTTTCGGTGATGGCTTCGTAGAGCCAGTCCTCCTCGAGAAACTTGTCGTGCTCGGGGTGCCTTACGTAGGGCAGGTGGGCGTGCAGTACGATGCAAAGATATCCCTTGCAGTCGGTTTTCATGTGGCTATTCTCTCAGGAGGCGGTGGTTGTTTTGGTTTTTGTGATTTTCGAGGTTCCGATTCGCCTGCAAGGATGCGGTGTCTCCCGGATGTTGCCCGTGCCGGCGGAAAGGGTCGCTGCACGAACGACGGTGACTGCACGTGTGTGGTGCCGCTTTACTTGTGCGGCGGCATATTCGGGTGCTATTCGTTGAGGACCGGCTCGGGCCGGTATGTTTTCTTCTCAACTTCCGGCGTTATTGTTCGTTCTTCTTTGTTGTCGGCGGATTCTGCCGTGAGGTCGATTGTCTGCTTGCCGTCGGGAAGGGCGAATCTGAGGGTGAAGGTGCCGTCGGGGCGGAGTTGCACCGGCTTGCCCTGTGCGGTTACGGCGGCATCGGGCTCGGTGGCTCCGTAAACGATCAGCTCGGTTTCGACCTTGAACCAGAAGCCGCGTTCCTTTCGCTTGTACACGGGGCTCATCATGCTGAAGAGCGCGCCGGAGGCCATTTCTTCCTCGAGGCGTTTTTCGATCATCTTCTGCATTTCGGCCGATGATGCCCCGACCTCGAATCCGCCGGAGAGCGCGTACATCCGCTCGAAATCTTCCTGGAGGCTCATCCATCGCTCGTCGATGACGCTCGACATTCCCACCGGGGGCATCGATACCGTGTTGGAGCGTGCCAGCGTGTAGAACCTGTTGCCGGGGGTGAGTATGCCGATGTCAACGCAAAACGTGCCGCCGGGCTGGCCGAGGTTGATGTACCAGTTGGTTGCATTGCCGCTGAGCTCAACGTCGAAACGCCGGAGTGCCTCGCCGGAGCTTACGTCGTAGATTCTGAGGATCGACACGGAATTGAGGTGGTCGCCGTCGAGCTCTGAATTTGCCAGGTCTATCGTCTCGGGGGTGATTTCCCAGTAGGCGTGGACCCAGTAGGGGTCTCTTACCATCAGCGCGATCCTGTCGTGCCCGTACTCCTGGGGCAGTTCGGCTTCGAGTGGGAAAAACTCTTCGTGTGGCGGGGTTGGCCCGAGCATGTACTTCGCCTGCTCGGCCTCTTGCTGTATTTGCCCGGCCCGGATCGCGGCCGGCTCGAGTGTTTGCTCGGCGACCTGCCCGGCGGGCGTCTTGGGGAGTTCTTCTTTCAGGATTGCCGACACAAGGTGCAGCTTGGGCATCCGATGCCGACCCTTGATGTCCCTCTTCGCGGCGATCTCCAGAAGTTCCTTGCGCGATAACGCTGCGAGGCTGCTTTCTCGAGCAGCAGGGTCGCGTGCCATCCTTTCATCTCCTTTCAGGCAGGAGGATGAGCTTTGGCCTTGCGGACCTCCACGTAACCACCGTTTGGTCCGGCAGCCGCTCCCTTTACGAGCAGGCAGTTGTTTTCCGGATCGATCTTCACCACCTCGAGGTTACGTGTGGTTACGCGGCCGCCCATTCTGCCGGCCATCCTTGTACCCTTAAACACGCGGGAGGGGTCCGACGATTGCCCGATTGAACCGGGAGCACGATGCCGATCTTTCTGGCCGTGCGACTTTGGGCCGCCCTTGAAGCCGTGGCGCTTTACAACGCCGGCGAACCCGCGGCCCTTGCTCGTGCCGGACACGTCCACCCATTTGATTTCGTTGAATACGTCAACGGTGAGTGTTTGCCCCAGTTCGTACTCGCCTTGTCCGTCCCAGCCAACTTCTCTAACAAATCTCTTCGGCTCGGCGTTCGCCTTTCGAGCATGGCCCGACTCCGCCCGATTGCTGCGCTTGCGGGCTTTGTCGGCAAAGCCAAGTTGCAGAGCGCTGTAGCCGTCGGTCTGGGCCGACTTCACCTGCATCACCGTACACGGGCCAATCTCGATCACCGTGACCGGAACGGCCTCACCCGATTCGGTGAACACCTGCGTCATTCCAATCTTCTTACCCAACATGCCGTTTGCCATCGCTCGCCTTTCTCCTTGGATGTGTCGAGCCGTGTGCTTTTTTTCGTCCGCCGTGAGCGAACCGAAATGATGGCTCTCTTACTGTAAACACTCTATTATAGCCGCTCGCGCCGAATTTTCAACTAAAAAGAGCCATATTTTCGGTGCGCGAAATTTTTTTGCACTTCACGTTGTGTTTGCCGGCACCCATACGGGCCACGGCGCGCCGCAAATGTTGGCGGCCGGCAAAGCAAAAGTGCTTCGACGGGGGCGGGCGCCGCGCTTTGTCAGCGGATCAGATGAATCCTGCCTGGCGGCCAGATTATGGTCACGGCCTTTCCTATGATGTCTTCCCGCGTCACGAACGGTTCTTTCCACCTCCGGCTGTCGTTGCTCGAGTCGCTGTTGTCGCCGAGAACAAAGTACGATCCCGCCGGAATAGGCAGCGGTTCCGTTGTGCCCCACCGCCCGATGTCTGAATACTCGATCGAGCGCAATGTCGCCGGCTTCTCCTGCAACTCGTCGTTGATAAAGACCTCCCCATCGACGATCTGCAGTTTCTCGCCCGGCATGCCGACCACTCTTTTGACAAAACTCGATCTGCCGTCCTCGGGGCTCCTGAACACCAGGACATCCCAGCGGCTCGGATCGCTCACAGCGTAGCTGATCTTGCTCACCAGTATGCGGTCGAGCCGTTTGAGCGTCGGCTCCATCGAGGATGACGGTATGAAAAACGGCTCCGCCACAAGCGTTCGGATCACAAAGACCACCGCCACCGTTATCAATATCGTCTTGCCGTAAGTGCGCAGCCACTCAATCGTGCCCGGCTTATTGTCGATTGTCATCCGAAGCAGTGGTCTCCGCGAGCACGGCCAACATCCGACCGTCGCCCCACAACTTAACTTTCGGCCGATATTAGAAAATGTTTAGCGCAACTGGAGCCAAAGTCCACACTTGGCGCGCAGCTTCGTGCTCGGTTTCGGCTCCGTGGTGATGATCACGCTGCGCACCGTACATTATACGGCGTACCCAGACGAGAAAAGCGGAATTTCCGGGCCGAGCGTCTTGAGGTATTCATCCGCAGATTACGCAGAGGTGATGTTAGAAGGTTCTGCTTTTCATTGCCAGGCGGCGCAGCCTGTTTATCAAGACGATGCGTTTCTTGATTCTGGGGTCGTCGGGGTGCTTCTTTTCGAGCAGGAAGTATTCATTGACGGCGGTATCGAGCTTATCGATGGCGGCCTTGAGTTTTTTCTGGTCTCTGCCGGCCGCCATTGCCTCATTCAATATTCTGTGCCCTTCCTTGTAGAGGTCTTCGGCCTCCGACGGAAAGCCCTGGGAAAAGTAGCTGTTGTCGACAACGCCGCCGGCAGGGCGTCGGTCGATGGTGTGGGCTGTTTGGCGCGGGCTTGCGAACTGATCGATCTTCGGGCTTGGTCCGCCGAGAATTTTCGATCCGATCATCACAACGACGACGATGCCGCATATCGCGAGTGCGCCGCCAAGTATATAGGGCGCGGCGTCTGACTTTGCCGGTGGTCGCCTGCCGGCCGGATACCTCGGTTTCGGGCGTGCGGATGTTGTTCGTCTTGTGGCTCTGCTCGTTGGGCGTGGTTTTCGCGGTGTATCTCGCATGTTGCGCTGCCGGGCTCTCAGAATGTCGAGTGCTTCATTGCACCGTAGAGGAGGAGATTTGCATGTTCCATCTGCTTGTCGATGTATGATCCGTTCGGGGATGTTTTTTTTGCTTTCTCGTAGTAATCCTGGGCTTTGCGAAGTGCTTTAATCGCCTCCTTGATGTCTCTGCCTGAGCGCGTCTTGTCCCACTTGACCAGGAGTTTTCTTGCCTTGGCGAGGCATTCGTTGCCCTTCCTGGTTTCCTCGCTCAGTTTGGCCGGGGTGT
>JABMSA010000631.1 GCA_013202185.1 Planctomycetota bacterium | reverse complement strand
TTGCGGTGGCTGACAGCAGCAAGCGTGTTGTGCGTCTGCCAGTACTGGATCTTCTCCAGCAACTTGTGCAGTCGGCGGGTCCGCTCGTGTTCGCTGATGCCGGGATCCAGTTGCGCTTCGATGGCTTTGCGGACCTGGCAGATCGTCCAGTCCGGATTTTCCCCCCCGAAGCCGCTGTGTCTGCTCGGCAAGGAACAGCATGCTGACCATGCTCAAGATCAAATGACGCATCACGGCCGTGTACCTCCTGACCTCGAAGTGGTCCAGCCCTACCTCTCCTTTACTGTCCTGGAACAGCCGCTCGATTGCGGCCCGGCTGAACGCGATGTGCAGCATGGTCTCGAGGGCCGTCTCCTTCGGGGCGTTGGAGAGGAAGTATTTCATCTCGCCGGTCAGCACGTTGCGGGCCACGATCAGCCAGCATTGCTCGCCGGGCAGGTGGTCGTCCCACGGGAAGAACCGCGTGGTTCGCGCCTCCCAGACCACCGGGCCTTTCCGGGTGTCTTTGATGTGGAACGCCTGCAAAGGCCGCCTGGCACGCTTGGCGATCTCGTCGACGCGCCGGCTGCGACGCGCTCCGGAGGCCAGCCGTGTTCTGATGCGGGGCCGCACCACCGCCGGGCGCTTCAACCAGCCGCGTTGAGACGGGAGCACCTCCACCACGTAGATCAGCCCCATCGACGCCACGTCGCGGCGAAATCCGACCGACCGGCCGTAAACCTCGTCGGCGGTCACATACTTGAACTGCACGCCGTTGCCTATGGCACGGCGAAGAAGATCCAGGGCAATCATCGGCTTGGTCCGGAACTGCACGGTATCGGGGATTCCTGCCTCGCGGCACCGGTCCTCGTCGGACAGCCACGCCTCCGGCAGATACAGATCGCTGTCGATGAGCGTCTGGAAATCGTGCGTCACATAACCCAGGTGCACGCTGACGACGCAGTTATCGGTCTTGCCGGTGGCGCCGCAATACTGCCGCTGCACGCCGCCGGACTCAAGATCCGCGAAACGTCGCCCGAGTTCGACGGCACCGCGCCGCGCTGGACGCCGGACTCTGACATCATGCAGCAGCTCAGCGGCGCCAAGCCGCTTGCCGTCGAGCGCGGCTTCGAGTATGGCGTGCGCATCATACACGGGCTCGAGACGGGCGCCGTGCACCGCGTGCATCTAAACGTCATGAATCGCGGCATGATCGAGAACCTGCCCGACGGCTACTGCGTGGAGGTGCCGTGCACGGTCGACCGCACCGGCGTGAGCCCGCACCACGTTGGCGCGCTGCCGATCCACCTGGCGGCGCTTTGCCGGGGCATAGCCGACATGCAGACGCTGGCGAGCGATGCGTTTCTCGAAAAAGACCTGACCAAGGCCTACCTGGCGTGCGTCATTGATCCATGCACGGCCGCGAGCGCCACGCCGGCGAGAATCAAGGAATGCTTCAACAAGCTCCTCGAGGCCGACAGCAAGTGGCTCGAGCCGTATTGGGGCGAGAACCTTGCCTTGTGAGAGGATGGCCCTGTCCTAATCGTGCCAGGCACGATCACTGCAGATCACGCAGGGAGCGTGAAAGCGACAAGCGCGCCAGTGCGCCACTCATACACCTTTTTGCATTTTTTGGGCCTCGGAGCATGTTCCTATAATTATGGTATACTCAAGGTAAGAAGAACGGAATACCTCTCAAGTCTTGTGGTGCTGATGCAACGTCTTACTCTCGGTATTGATCCAGGGCTGATCAGGGACATACTTACGAGCGACAAATGGGTTGGCTCCGGTCCAGACTTGGGAGAACTCATACAGAAACGCATGCTGAAAATGTACGATTTGCCGTTAAGAGAAGCAATTGACTGTGTCTACGCAAGCGTCTACACTACCATCAAGGCAATGAAGTTTTCGCAGTTGCCACAAGTGTGTGGTGGGCCAATAGAAGTGGCTGTTATTTCAACTGATCGCCCCTTCCGTTGGGTCTGCCACAAGACGCTCAAGCAGGCAATAGATACACACCGCACCTGAAAGGAAGAGCCATGATTGCAGAGCCAATAATATCGGAAATGTTGAAACGCTTGGCCGATCTTCCTGAAGCGGAATGGATCCGTGAAATGAGAAGACATTTCGCGGAGACAGGCAATTATAGACCTGAAGACCTGATTCGTCTTCTTGGACAGCGCGGCAAGGGCGTCACTACAGGCCAAGACCTCGACGAGGTAATGCGCCAAGCCTCCATGCCAAGCGAGAAGGAGCCTTAGACGCGGAACTGATCTCGGATGGCCGACGACTTCATCAAGGAGCTCACCGACGCAAACCCCGGCTTTCGTCCGGAACCCTTCTACAACGAGGCCGGCGACTCCGTTGACTACCAGATCGTTCACGAGGCCATTGCAACCGGCTCCCTGATCCCTGCGCCTTCTGGCTCGGCACCTCGACCTTCTTGCCGCCGAGCCGCCCACAAGGTCTCAGCGGGCGGTGCAGGCCACTCCCCCAAAACCCCCTTGAAGCACGCGGCGTTTTCGCGACAATATTACGGAACGTGAAAACGCCCGAACCGCAGGACGTGCAACGAAAACCTGACGGGCTCACAGGGCCTGCACAAGGAGAATTCTGATGCCAAGGATTACGATCATCGGCGGCGGAGCTTATGTGTTTCCGCTGGGAATGTCGCGCGATCTTCTTTCGTTTCCGGCGCTGCAAGATTCGACCATCTGCTTCTACGACGTCGAAGCGAAACGCAACAGTCGCAATGCCGCCGCCGTGCGCAAGGTAGCCAAGATCTTCAAGCTCGGCGCGAAGATTGAGGCGACCACCGACCCTGAGAAGGCGTTCAAGGACACCGACTTCTGCATCTGCACGTTCCAGGTCGGCGGTATCGACGCCTACGGCTACGACGTCAACATCCCCCGCAAGTACGGCGTGGATCAGTGCGTTGGCGATACGTTCGGCCCGGGCGGCATCTTTCGCGGGCTGCGCTCGATAAACGCTCTCAAGAAGATCTCCGGCTACATGCACCGGCTGTGCCCCGATGCCATCTTCATCCAGTATGCCAATCCGATGGCGATGAACTCGTGGGCGATGAGCCGGCTCGGCATCCGCAACATCGGCCTGTGCCACTCGGTGCAGGGCACGAGCATGATGCTCGCGAGGGAGATGGGCCTGCCATACGACAAGTGCTCGTTCATATCGGCCGGGATCAACCACCAGGCGTGGTTCATCGATTTCCGATGCAACGGCACCGATGTCATGCCGCTGCTGCGCAAGAGCATGCTGGACAAGCACCTCACCGGTAAGGATCGCGGCGAGAAAAGCGACGAGCTGTACGCGGGAGGCGGCGAGCGCGTCCGCACCGAAATAATGCGCCTCACCGGATACTTCCACACCGAAAGCTCGGCGCACGCCAGCGAGTACATGGCCTACTTCCGCAAGAACCCCGAGATGGTGCTCGAGTATCAGCCGCATCGCTGGGATTATTACGAGCTGTGCAGCCACCACGCAGTCGATACTCAGGTGGAGGATTTCGTCAAGAGCGTTCGCAAGGACGGCATCACGCAAAGCCACGAATACGGCGCGAGCATCGTCGACTCGGTTACGACGGGCACGCTGCGGATCGTTCACGGCTCAGTGCCCAACGCCAACATCATCACGAACCTGCCAACCGAATGCTCCGTCGAGGTGCCGGTGGCGGTCGACCGCCAGGGCCTGCGTCCGCAGGTTGTGGGCGATCTGCCTTTGGCGTGCGCCGCCGTGAACCGCCTGAGCGTAAACCAGGTGCAGCTTGCCGTGGAGGCGGCCATCACCGGCGACCGCGACCTGGTGTACGCGGCCGTGGCGATGGATCCGTTTGCGAGCACGCTGCTCACCCTGCCGCAGATCCGGAAGATGGTCGACGAGATGATCAAGGCCGAGAAGCAATGGCTGCCGGCGTTCAACTCGAAGACACTCGTCACCGCCGGCGCCGACGCCATCTTCAAGAGCGTCACGAAATCCCTCGAGCAGCCGGCAAAGCCAAAGAAGCGGAAAACCGCGAAGAAGAAAAAGAAGTAGGGCGGAGAGAGGCAGGAAGCGATGACAGAATGTCCCTGTTTTGTCCGCTTGAATGTCCCTCGACATGTCCCTTCGCATGTCCCTCTGCATGTCCAATTATCACTGTTCGTAACTGCTGGGCAGGAAAGGGCTTACAGGGATTTAGCGGCTAATGTCGCGCGCGGTTTTGTCCCTTCGCATGTCCCTTCGCATGTCCCTTCGCATGTCCCTCCGCATGTCCCTCCGCATGTCCCTCGACATGTCCCGGTTTTTCCCCAGGCGATTTGGGCTGCGGATCGGACAAGCGAAAGCTCAGCCGACGCACGCAATGCACTCTATCTCGACCAGGCTGTCTTTGGGCAGGGCGGCGGCCTCGATGCACGCCCGCGCCCGAGAGAAACCCATCGCAGCGGACAGGTGAAAGTATAATGAAACAGATGTGCGAATGAAAGCAAAAACGATCCGGAGCCCTGGGGCGGTGGGACGAACCTCTGAAAGCCCAAAAGTTTTTTGAAGGGGGTGTCCGACTAAGAAGGCAGGGCGACGAGCGAAGACGATCGTCGAGATCAATCGGTCAAAGACAGTCGTCTTGGACGGCGGGATGCCCCTCTGAAAGCCCAAAAG
>JABMSA010000630.1 GCA_013202185.1 Planctomycetota bacterium | reverse complement strand
TGTTGATGACCACAAACCAATCGTTGAGATATTGGAGGCAAGTTGAGCGGTCGGCGCCGTCGAGGACCTCCGCCGAAAGGCGATTCTCCTCTGGGGCGGAAGCTACTGCCTGCGGATGGAACACCTCCGCGACGACCCAGCCGCACTCAAGAGCTTCCTCATCGGCGACGTGCTCGTCGAGGGGCAGTATCTGCTGATACGCCGCGCCGAAGAGATTGCGGCCCGCTCGCCCGAGCGAATCGAGAAGTTCATCGCGTGGCTGCAAGACGGCGGCGCGAGCATCGAGTTCGACGACGCCATGCTCACGCCACAGTCGCTGCGAAGGCAGGCCGCGCTTTACCTGGCGGCGCGCGATCGGCTCCGCGAACTCGAGGCGGAGGAGGTCGTGGGTGTTTCGATTCGATGCCAGGCCGAGCTTTCCGTCGAGTATGGCGTAACCGGATGCCTCATTCCTGCGTTCCTGCCGTTTGCGTCGGACAGCGAGGGCCCCCAGACGCCGGTGGCCACGACGTGCGAAGGCGATACGAAGGGCCTGCTGACGTCGCTGCTGCTCGAGCGCATTCACGGCAGCGCGCCGGCCGGATTCGGCGACATTCGAACGATGGAGATCGGCGGCAGGCAGCACCTGATAATCGGAAACTGCGGCGCGGCCTCGGTGTTTTACGCGGCCAACAGCTTCGATGCCGCACGCGTGCTGCCCGAGCTGCGGCTTCGCGGGCAATGCCAGGGCGCAACCGGCGCGGCCGTGGGCTACAGCGGCAAGGCGTCGGACAGGGTTACGATCTGCCGGATCATACGCAAGGCCGGCGAGTACACGATGCAGGCCGCCGTCGGCAGGATGCTCGATGTGACCGACGACCAAGTGGGCCGGCTCGACTGGGGCAGCATGTGGCCGATGTCGGTGTTTGATATCGACCTCGACCTGCAGGATTTCATCGAGAAGATCGGCAGCAATCATTATTCATTTGTCCCGGGCGACCATCTCAGGGCCGTAGAGCACGCCTGCACGCTGATGGACATGCCGATCGAGCGTTTGGACGGAAGGACTCAACACCGCCGGGAGTATCGTGCTTGACGGGCCGCATCTTTGACATCAAGAAGTTCGCCATCCACGACGGACCCGGAATCAGGACCACGGTGTTCCTCAAGGGCTGCCCCCTGAAGTGCAAGTGGTGCCACAATCCCGAGTCGATCGGGTCCGAGAAGGAACTGGCGTTCCTGCCGACCAAGTGCATTGGCTGCGGCCGATGCATCGAGGCCTGCCCAAACGGCGCCCTGAGCCGGGGCGACGAGCGCGTGCTTTACGACAAGAGCAAGTGCAAGCTGTGCGGCACGTGCGTGGCCGAATGCCCGGCCGAGGCGATCATCTGCTACGGCAAGGATATGACCGTCGAAGAGGTGGTGGCGGAAGTGATGAGAGACAAGCCGTTTTACGACAACTCGGGCGGCGGAGTAACGCTCTCGGGCGGCGAGCCGCTGAGCCAGCGCGGATTTGTGATGAGCCTGCTGCACGAATGCAAGGCACAGGGCCTGCACCGGATTGTCGATACATCGGGATGCGGCCCGGCCGAGGCTGTCCTCGAGATGGCAGATGCCGCCGATGAGGTGTTTTTCGATGTCAAGGCCGTCGACGATGCCATGCACCGCGAGCTGATTGGCGTGTCGAACAAACAGATATTCCACAACCTCCGGCGGGTGGTGCTGCGAGGCAAGCCGGTTACGTTGCGTGTGCCGCTGGTGCCTGGCCTCAACGACAGGCCGGCGGACCTCGACGCCCTGGCGAGCCTCGTGGGCGAGCTGAAGGAACTTGGCGAAATCAGGCAGGTCGAAATCCTGCCCTATCACAGAATTGGTACCGGGAAATACGCCAGCCTCGGCAAGGAGTATTCCCTGGCGGATATCGAGCCGCATTCGAAAGAACGACTCCAGGAAATCGTGCGTCACCTCAAGGCCGCCGGCGTCGAAGTTTATTGTAGCAGCCTGGGCACCTGAGGGCACACGCACGACCAGCTTGACGGGAAGATAAACCTTCCAAGGAGACCGCGATGAGAAAGGGCATACTGGTCGACATCGACACACAGATCGATTTTATGAAGCGCAACGGCGCCCTCTACGTGCCGGAGGCCGAAGACATAATCCCCCGCGTCGACGACATGATGGAATACGCCGCCGGGTTCGGCATACGCATTCTTTCGACAATGGACACCCATACGAAGGATGATCCGGAGTTTGCCGAGTTTTCCCCTCATTGCGTGAAGGGAACCCCCGGCTGGCAGAAGCTGCCCATAACGCTGCACGACGACAGGGTGGTGCTGCCGCTGAACTGGAAACCTCCCCTGCCCGACGACATACTCGAGCGTCAGCAGATAATAGTAGAGAAATCGACCTACGATCCCTTCTCGAGCCCGGCGTTCGAGGCGGTGATCCAACTGCTCAAGAGCCCCAAGTGCATGGTATTCGGCGTGGCCACGGACTACTGCGTGAGGGCCGCCTGCCTGGGCCTGCTCGAAAGACGCTGCAAGGTCAATCTCATCATAAACTCCACCAAGCCCGTCCTCGAGCGCACCGGCCGCGACACCATTGAAGAACTCAAGAACATGGGCGTCGAATTCATCACCAGTGCCGAGGTGATGAGGGTGGCAGTCTGAACGTGGCCGGGTGCACCCGCGAAGCATGGATATCGAGACCGAAAGGTGCCCCCGAATACAGATCGACGACGAGGACGACGACGAGGACGACGACGA
>JABMSA010000051.1 GCA_013202185.1 Planctomycetota bacterium | reverse complement strand
CCCGACCGGGCTTCGCCAGGCCGACCGCCTCCCCGAGCCGATCTTCACGCCGGCGACCAAGGCCGAGTCGGGCCACGACATCGCCATCACCCAGCCGGAGGTCGAAAAGATCATCGGCAAGGAAGCCGGCGACCACATCCGCGACAAGAGCATTCAAATCTACGCCGCAGCCGCAGCCTACGCCCTGGAGCGCGGCATAATCATCGCCGATACCAAGTTCGAATGGGGATACGACGGCGACGAACTGATACTCGTCGATGAAATTCTCACGCCCGACTCGTCGCGGTTCTGGGACGCAAACGGTTACAAGCCCGGCTCCAGCCCACTGAGCTTCGACAAGCAGTTCGTGCGCGATTATCTCGAGGCATCCGGTTGGAACAAGGAGCCCCCCGCGCCGGCGCTCCCCAGCAAGATTGTGGAAAAGACCCGCGAAAAATACCAGGAGGCACTCAACCGGCTGACCGGCTGAGCACCCACGGCCCGCCAATGCAACGTGGCCAACAAAGAAACGAAAACATGCCACGCCTGCCGTAAGACCCTGAACTCGGATTGGGAAGTCTGTCCGTTTTGCGGCGCCCAACAGGAAAGCTTCGAGCTTGCCGATGAACCTCGTGCGCCCGGCGAGACCATCGAATACGAGCCCGCCGAAAACGAACAGGTGGAACGCTCCGCGCCCGGCCCGATCCGCGCCGTGCGGCTTCGGCCCGGGTCCATCCCAACCGACACCGCCCCATACGCCGTGATGCGCCTGGCCTCCGGCCGCATCAATGTGTCGCGCGTGGGCCGCCTGCTGGCGGATATTCTCGGGCGCCCCCTGGCCGACATCACCTGCCGAATGCAAGCATCCAAGGGCTTCCTCGCACGAGAGGTGCCGCAGGCCAAACTGGCCGACGTCGCCCGGTCGCTCGACACCCTCGGCATCGAGGCGATCGTTGTGCGCGAGTGCGACGTCGCCCCGCTGCCGCCTCAGTACAGGACCGCGCAAGTGACGCAATCCGACGGCGACCTTGTCTGCGCCGCCACATCGCAAAACGATAAAACGTGGAAGCTCACCTTCGCACCCCGGCAGGTAAGATTCATCGTCACCGGCAGGGCAATGTACAGCGCGAGGGTCACGATCGACCGGGCGGCTCACGACCGCTTTGCAAATGTCGCCCTACTGAAGAAGCGGCACCTTGACCCCAACCAAGACGCCCACAAGGAAATCCATGGTTACGACTACCTCGTCGGCGTGTTTCTCTGCCGGCCGGAGCGCCTGCTTCTCATCGCGAATCTCGACATCGACTACGACAAGATGGAGCGCCGCGCGGCCAACCCGATGATAATGGCCCGGCAGGCGCGACTGCTCATGGAAGCAATTGATGCCTCGCTGCACGACGACGCCCTGCGCCTGCTGGCCGACCTCGTCGAGGAAGACGACCCCGCCTGGCTCCCCTACACCTTCGCCACGCTCAAGGGCATCGAAGCCTACGCCCACTGGCGATACAACGCGGGCCTCATCGAGGATTGAGCCCCTGCCCGGCATCCTGCCCAACGGCGGCCTGCGAAAACCACCGCCGGCTGCCGAGGCACACCCTCACCAGCATCAGCATCACGGGCACCTCGATCAGCACGCCTACAACCGTTGCCAGCGCCGCACCCGATGAAAGCCCGAAGAGCATCGTGGCGGTTGCAATGGCCACTTCGAAGTGGTTGGAGGCGCCGATCAGGGCCGACGGAGCCGCGTTCTCGTAGGTGAGCTTGAGGACCCTCGCCGCGACGTATGTGATGCCGAAGATGAGGACGGTTTGAATGAACAGCGGAATCGCTATCCAGAGAATGGTCAGCGGATTGGCGAGGATCGTCTCGCCCTTGAAGCTGAACAGCAGCACCAGCGTGGCGAGGAGAGCGATGATTGAAACCGGCGTGAGCACGTGAAGGAACCGCTCCTCAAACCATTCGATTCCCTTTGCCTTGATGATCCATCTTCGCGACACGTACCCCGCCGCCAGGGGAAGGGCAACGTAGATCGACACCGACAGCAGCAGCGCCTGCCAGGGCACGGGCATGCGATTCACGCCCAGCAGCCAGGCTCCCAGGGGGCCGTAAAGCAGAAGCATCGTCAGCGAGTTTATGGCGACCATCATCAGCGTGTGGCCCTGGTTGCCCCTCGCCAGGTAGCCCCACATCAGCACCATCGCCGTGCAGGGCGCAATGCCCAAGAGTATCGCACCGGAAATGTATGACCTGTAAAGCTCCACCTCCGCGCCGCCCTTGACGACCTCCGTGCCCGGCAGCAGGCCCTTGAACACATAGCCCAGGAAGAACGTGGCGATTGCCAGCATCGTGAACGGCTTGATCACCCAGTTTACCACGAGCGTCAGCAGCAGCGGCTTGGGGTTCTTGCCTGCACGCAGCACCTCGCCGAAATCGATCTTCACCATGATCGGATACATCATGAAGAACAGGGCGATGGCAATGGGAATGGATACAACCGGAGCGCCGTCAACGTAAATGGCAAGGCCGTCGAGGAAGACAGCCACGCTCGGAGCCAGCTTCCCGAGAGCCACGCCCGCCAGGATACACAGCACAACCCAGATCGTGAGGTACTTTTCGAAGACGTTCAGGCCCGCGGGCCGCTCGGTGGCGGCGTCTGTCGACATCATTCTTCCTTTCGTCCAGCCCGGACGGCAGGCAGCTTCTCAACGAATTCCTTCTCACGAGTTCACTCTTGTTCTCGACTCCCTTTTCGCCTCTCGTTGGTCCGTCGGCCTCTGGTTCTTGCACAGCTCATGCGGGTCCAGTTTCAGCAGCCGTTTCAATCGTGCGGCGTCGTGCCGAATCTCGCGGGCCGCGGAGAGCGATCGGCACGCCCAGGCGATTGCTTCCCTGACTTCGGCGGGGGCGTCATCTCCGGCAAGGCGGTAGTGGATCCATCGGCCTTGCTTACGCGATTCAACCAATCGTGCCTGGTACAGAATCGCCATGTGTTTCGACACCGTCGACGGTGCCAGGCCGAGAAGCTCGATGATCTGGCACACGCACAGTTCGCGGCCATGCAGGGCGAGGATGGTTCGGACCCTGTTCTCGTCGGCCAGGGCCTTGATAACTGTCATGAAGTCACGCATTGAGGCCCCCTTCAATGAGTCTGAGCGTTCTTTTTGCTCGTTGCGCCGCTCGGGGATCGTGTGTGACCATCACGATGGTTCTTCCTTCTGCGTTCATCTGGATGAGAAACTCGATAATGTCATTGCTTGTGTCGGGGTCGAGGTTGCCGGTGGGCTCGTCGGCCAGGATGATTGCCGGGTCGTTGGCCAACACGCGAGCCAATGCCACGCGCTGCTGCTGCCCCACACTCAGCTCGGAGGGTTTGTGATCGAGCCTGTCGCCGAGGCCCACCCTTTCCAGGAGGACCGCAGCTCTTTCCTTCTGGGCTGTCTCGTCCACACCTGCAAGAAAGAGGGGTACTTGGATGTTCTCCATGGCAGTGAGGTAGGGCACCAGGTTGAACGTCTGGAAAACGAATCCGATGCTTTCTCGTCTTACCTTGGCCCGCTGGTCCGGCCCGAGATCGTACAGGGGTTGGCCGTCCAAGAAAACCTGCCCCGCCGACGGCGACAGCATGCCCCCCAGTACGAGCAGCATCGTGCTCTTGCCGCTTCCGCTGGGGCCGACTACGGCAACGAAGTCGCCCTCCGGAATGTTCACGGAGGCTTCGCGCAGGGCATGCACGGTTCGGCCGCGGTGGTTATAGCTCTTGCAGGCACTTTCCATTTTCAACATGTGTATCAGAGTTCCTGAAGTGTTGCGCAGGGGTCGAGGCGAGCGGCTCGGCGAGCGGGGAAGTAACTGGCCGCGAGGGCTATTGCCACGGAGATGCCGGTAGCCCAGAAGATGAGCATCGGCATGGGCAGGACGGGAATCCGCGCGAGCTTCGGGCCGAGCGTCACGGCCAGGACCGTGCCCGCAAGGCATCCGCCGACGCCGCCGGCGAGACCCACCAGCAGCGCCTTGAGCAGGAACATTTTCAGGATGAGCGAGGAGCCCGCCCCCAGCGCCATAAGGGTGCCGATTTCGCGCCTCCGCTCGAACACGTTGGCGTACATGTAGTTGGCGATGCTCGCCCCGCCTACCAGGACGATTATCACAAGAAAGATCATGGAAAGACGCCCCATCATTTGGTTGGTCTTTACCTGGGTGTCTACCACTTGCGTGATAGTGACCACTCTCGCTTCAGGGAGCAGCTTGTTGACCTTCTGCACCAGCCCCTTGGATATCTCATCGCAGCAGCCGACGATCTCGATGGCGTTTATCACGGCGCCCTTTCCGGCGAGCCGTTGAACGGTGTGCAGGTGGGCGAATATGCGCGAATCGTCTACGGTGCCGGTTTCCGGGAGGACTGCGGTCACCGAGAACTCCTCGCCCAGCGCCCGAAGCGTACTGCCCTGCCTGGCTCCGAGGGAAGCAGCCACGTCGGCCCCAATGAGGACCTCGTCGCTCTCCAGCGTTTCGATCACTCTGTTGCGAATGAGGGTCTCCTTCGCTGTAGCCTCGGGAGCGCCGGGCAGGTCCACGACCACGCCGCATCCCTGCGGCCGCGCGAATATGCCGGCCCCCTTCCACGCGGCTTTTGCCTGGAACTCCTGCTTGGGCAGTATTCCCGTAAGCGTGAAGTTCTTCCCCTCTAGTTCGATTGGCACGGCGAGCTTCGGCGAAAGATTGTCCAGCCCCTGGATGTCCGACATCGCCAGCCGTGAGACGTACTCCTCGGGGAACTCGTCATCCTGCATGTCGGCGCGATAGTAGTCTTGCACCGATGCCGACTTGGGGAGCACGAGGACGTTGGCGCCCAGGGCATCCAGTTCTCTAGCCACCGCCTTCTCGGAGTAGAAGGTGATGTTCTTCATGGAGACGATCGCGGTAATGCCCAGCAGTATGGCAAGGAGGCTTGTGGCCAGTTGGTTCTTGCGTTCGAAAATCTCGCGCCACACCAACGTTCTGATCTGCATGCTGCAATCTCCTACTTTTGCGGGGCGCAGCCGCTGGGGCCGCAGCCGCCGGTTCCGCAGCCCGACGAGGCCTTTTGAAGCGTCGCAACGAGACCGGCCCTATCAGTCGGGCCTGTGAATTTTGCAATCACCGACCCGGGCGGGGCCAGGAAGACGGTAATCGCTTCGGCGGTCTTCGGGTCAATCCGGAGTTGCTCGAGGAACTTCTTCTCTGCAGCATCGGACGGATCAATCTTCACGATTTCCGTGAATAGTGCAAACCGATCGTCGGCTTTGAAATCATTTACTCCCTGCATCGCGGCATCGTTTGATTTTGTCGACTTGTTCTGAGCACACAGAAACACGATTTTTCGTTGTTGAAGCGCCTTGAGACATGCCTGTTTGGCAGGGCCGGCTATGGCTGCCGCAAGCTGCTCCTGTGTGACCTCGGTGGTGAATACGCCCGTAACAACTCCGTTGGGCGCCAGGGCCAGCACCAGCGGCACCGGGGAACGGCTGAGATTGTATTTCTTCACTATATCCGCTTCGGCAGGGGCAGCTACGTCAATTGCGACCGAATCGGCCCTATCGGTCAATTGTGCTACAGCCTTGTCAAAAGCCTTGCTCATCGCCCGGGTGTGTTCGGTATGTTCCTTGTAGAAAAACGCGAACAAGTACCTGCCGGTCTCAGCCGCGCGCTCGGCGGCGGCCATGCCGTTGGCGGCGGCCGGGTTGTCGGATTCGGTTTCGTTTGCCGTGGGCGACGTGCTCGGGGGAAGGGCTGTTTCTTGAGCTTCAGCGGCTTCATCTTCGGCCGGCGCTGATGTTGCATCCTGATTTCCGGTTTTATCAGGTGCCTTTGGTTGCTCCGGCGATGGCTCGGCCGCCTCCGCCGCACGGGCTTCTGCAACGTGCAGTAGCTCTTGTTCATTCCCCGGGCGTGCTGTCGCGATTATTAGAACAGCTACAACAGCGAGGATCAAGGCAATTGCCACCGCGACCATGTTCTTGCTCACCATGACTAGTCTCCTGACAAGGGGTTCCTGCCTGCATTCGCGGCCTGGAACAATGGCCCGATGGGTATGGTCGGCCAGGCCGGTCGTCTTCTCCGTCAAACAGCCATTATATTTCGCCATATGGCGAATTATACCAAGTATACATCATCTGCGGGTTGTAGTCAAGCTTTTTTTTCTGCCGGGCGGCATACCGGTGATCGCGACAATCCAATGCGCGAGTGCAGCTTCAGGCCATCAGGGAAATGCCGTAGATGTAAGACAGCGCGTAGTAGATACCGGCCAGGATGAAGAGTACGCCGGTGACGGTTCGTACCCACTTCTCGATCTGGGTGAGGCGGTTGAATGCCTTTCCCACGTACTCGCCGGCAAAGGCGATGAGGAATGCGAAGCCGATTACGGGCAGGGCGGTTCCCACGCCAAAGAGCGATGGCAGCAGGAATGAAGATCCGCTGCCGGCCGAGAGGGGCACCAGCCCTCCAAAGAACAGGCCTGCCGACACCGGGCAAAATGACAGTGCGAAGAGGAAGCCAAGCGCTCCTGACCAGAGCACCGCGCCGCGTGTAGCTTTTTCCTGCACGCTCCGGCCGGCAAGATTCAGGGAGAAAGAGAATCCCAGCATCCCCAGCAGAAGCATCCCGACGAGGATCAGGATCGGCCCCAGGGCCTGGTTCATGTACCGCTGGAGAAACCGCGAGACCTCTCCACTGGAAACCGCCAGCCATTGAAACGCGCCAATGATCACGACGCCGAGCAACACGTAGGCGAGCGTGCGACCGAGGGTGTAGAAAGAGCCCGACAACAGGACCTTGCGATGATCCCCTACATGACGGCTCAGGAATGAAATGGCGGCGATGTTGCCGGCCAGGGGGCACGGGCTGATCGAGGTGAGGATCCCCAGCCACAGTGCTGTGCCGACTGCAACCCACGACATCACTCTCCTCCTTTCTTCAGGTATGCCAGGATGGCGTCTGCAACGTACCGGTTGAACTCCCGGGTTTTGCCGGCCAGGGTCCATACATCGTCGAGCCGCTTGAAGTCAACCACCTTTCCATCTACGGTCTTTGCCACGACGACACAGCTTGAGATCACGTCAAAACGCGTTGCGAGTTCGGCATTCTCCTGGAAATCAACTTCGTTCCAGACCACCTTACCGGTCTTCTTGGCATCCGCAAAAAGCGTATTCACAACCTCGGCGGCCATTTCCTCGATCTGGTTGCAGGTGACGCAGCGAATGGTGGCATGCATGTAGTAGACGATCACCTTCTCGCCTTCCTCGGCGGGTTGCTGTTTGGTAGGTGCCTGGCCGGCGACCGATGCCCGCATGCGCCGGACCGTGGCTTCCTTGCCCAGGACAAACCCGATGCTGATGAGCACGAAGCCCAGCAGGAGGCGGGAAATCAGCTTCTTGGCGTCTACTTTCATGGTTCATCTGCCTTTCGCTACTTCGGCGAGCATTCGCCTATCTTGCAGGCTTTCTGTACCTGCTGGGGTGTCAGCTTCATCTTGTCGGCCAGGGCCTGTTGGATGGTGATTTGCTTGCCTGTTTCCAGCGGGTTCCGCTCGAGCCATTTCTTCAGAGTCTCGGCGCTGGCGAAGAATCCCTGGTGGAAACAGCCGGCCGATCCCCACGTGGCGTCGGGCTTCTGGCGCATGCCGTGCCAGGCGACTGCCGTGTCCGGCTCAATCGAGCCGACGCCTCCATCCAGCGTCTTGACGATGACTGGTTCACCGGTGAGACGGTCACGCTCGCGCACTTCGATGTCCAGACCGCTGCGTACGGCCACCCCAAGGGCGCAGTGGGAGCAACATCCGTAGCTGTGAATGCCCCCGGCGATTACCTTGGCCGCATCTTGCGGATAGACTGCGCGGTCGCAGAAGCCGCAGCGGTGCGAGAGTTCGTCTTGTTGAAGCACAGGCAGCGTGACAATGCTTCCGCCCGAAATAGTGCGCTCAGTCTTCGCAGCCTCTTGCGATTCGAACGCCTTCACCCACGGGCGCCCGGTCTGCTCGCTCAAGCCATGCAGATACGCCGCGTCCGGCGCCGGCACGAGCTTTCCGTTCGACCAGCCGGTCACGGATACCTTCTCCTCGAATCCGGCCTTGTCTTCGGTGAGGCAGGAGTACATGATGAAGTAGCAGTGCGGGCCGCACAGGCGGACGTCGCCTTTGTCGGTCCTCACGACCACGGCCGTCTTCGCGTTGATATCGCCATCGCACATGTAGCAGATATCGCTCTTTGCGCGGTTGTCGGGCTTGGCGGGCGCCCATCGTTCAATTTTCGCGGGCACGGCGCTTTGCTGGAAGTTGTATCCCAACTCCTTCCACTTGCCGAGAATGGCTTTCTTGGACAGAAAGCCCTCGTGCCGCCACAGTTCTTTGCCGTTGGCGTCGAAGAATATCTGCGTGGGGATCAGCTTGATGCCGTGCTTCCTGGCTGCCTGGGCATTCTCCTTCTGCCACACGTCGATGAACGTCACATCGAATTTCCCTGCGTATTCGTTGTCAAGCTCCTCGAGGATCGGCGCCATCAACTTGCACGGGATGCATTTTTTCGAGCCCAGGTCCAGCAGCAGCGGGAGTTTCTTTCCGGCGTCGGCTGCCGCAGTTTCAGGGGGATCTGCGGCGTTTGATTTGTCGAAGCTCAGGGCCAGCAGAGCGCCGACGGCGGCCACGAGCACAGCGATCAAACAGATTTTCGATACTTTGTTCATGAGAGAGTCTCCTTGTCTCCAGGTTGACCTTGTCCAGCTCACCACTTGCCACAGAACCAGCGCCGACGCGACAACAAGCAAAAGCAGCACGCCCTCGCCTGCTCCGCCGGTACACGGGCACTGGGCCGGCAGTGGCATCACTTCAGCAACTCCTTAATCTCTTCGGCGTTGGGCACCCTGCCGGCGACCTTCACCTCGCCGTCTACGGCCAGGCCGGGCGTCATCATCACACCGAATTCCATGATTTCGTTGATGTCGGTTACCTTCTCCAGTTCGTATTCGATCCCAAGCTCTTTGGCCGCGGCTTCGGCGTTGTCGGCCAGTTTCTTGCACTTGGGGCAGCCGGTGCCCAGAATCTGCAGCTTTTTCAATGGTTCCTCCGTGCCTGTAGTATGCAGGCATCATCTCTTGTTTCAGACATGTCACGCGGCGCGCCGGGGGGCGAGCTAGCCGCAGCATTTGCCCAGCCCGGCCAGCATTTCCCGGGCCTTAGCCGCAACTTCGTCCACCTGTTCCTGCGTGCAGCGGACGCCCTTGACCTTCTCGATGCCCAGGTCGGTCACTTTCAGGTAGGCATATTCAATGCCATGCCGATCAAAGATCTTCTTGGCGCATTCCATCGGGCAGCCGTCGATCACGAGGTTCACATCGGCGTCGCGTGCAGTTTGCACCATGGCCTCGATGTTCGCTCCGAGACCCGCCAGACACCACATGGTTCCTTCGCCGGCGAACATCAGTTCCCTGACGGCCTTGTCGGAGATTTCAGCCACGTTCGCGCCGCCGGAGCATGCGTAGAGCAGCACTATTCTTTCCTTGTCATTGCAGCAGTCGGCCATTGCTTGTCTCCTGTATTGGTGCTTTGCGGCATCTATTTGTTAATTCCCCGAGCGGCGAGCCGCATTCGCCGCAACGGAGGACTAGGTCAACTATCCTTCCTGGAGAATACCAGGTAAACGCAGGGCATTATCGCCAGGGCTACGACGATCTCCATTAGCAAACCCCCGATTGCTCCTACAGCCATCGGCTGAAGCAGATCGCCGCCCTCGCCGAGATCCAGGGCAAGGGGCACGAGGCCCGCTATGGTGCTTGCGGTGGTCATCACGCGAGGACGCATCCGTATCGTCGCAGCATTGAGAATCGCATCCAAGGGCGTATTCTGCTTTCTCTTGCGAAGTTCTTCGGCAAAAGAAAGCAGGAGCACGCCATCGTTTACCGTTGCCGAAATCACGATCAGCGCGCCGATGGCTACGGTCGCGCCGATGGCTATGCCCGCAACGTGAAGGCCGAACACCACCCCCGCCAAGCACAGCGGCACACATGCCAGTACGATCAACGGAAGCTTGAGACTCTCAAACTGCACGGCGAGCACAACAAACGCGAAAAACACTGCAAAGCCCAGGACGAGGGAGGCCGTTCGTTTCATCTCGCCCATCATCTGGGCCTGTCCTCCCATCTCGAAGTAGACACCCGACGGAGCATCCATCTCCTGCACGGCGGCTTGTGCCTTGCGAATCGCCTCCCCGACGCTGATCCCTGCGGAATCGGCGCGGACAATGACCTGTTTGGCCTGGTCCTCCCGCACGATCTCAACGGGCCCGACACTGCGGCGCACTTCTGCGATCTCGTTGAGGAAAACGTGTTTGCCATCGCTGTTTTCCAGGATCAGATGCTCCAGGTGGTCCTTGCTGCTGACCTCTATTTCGGGCATCATCACGCGGATGTCGTAGTACTCCGAGCCCTCGCGATACTGCGTTGCCACTGAGCCATGCACCAACGACCGCAGCGTCTCAGCCACCCTCCTCACGGAGATGCCCTGATCCGATGCGCGAGTCCGGTCTATGTAGATACGATACTCGGGCTTTGCCATGTCCATCGAGATGTTCACGCCGCTGAGTCCGTCGATCTGGCGCAACACCGACGCGACCCTCTGCGCGAACTCATATATCGACAGGACATCGGGGCCTTTGATCTTGACTTCAACTTCCTGCTCGCCGATTTGCCGGATACCCTTGATCTTCATGTGCATAACGGGAACTTTGGCACCGGGCGGCGAGGCCGGGCCCACCCGACGCCGCAGCGTGTCGATGAATTGGTCGGTCGTCACGGTCCGCTTTGCCTTCGGGACAAGCTGGATGTCTATCTCGCCTTCATGTGCGATCTCGTAGGTGTAGAGGCCCCATACTTTGCCGCCGGCGAGTGTGAAATAGCTCTCCACTGCCGGATCGCCGGCAACTTCTCGCTCTATGTTGGCAAGGATGCGGTCCACCTCGCCCACAGCGGTACCAGCAGGCATCTTGACTTTGATCATCACGCGGCCGTCATCGACTGTCGGAAGGAATTCCGATCCGACCCCTCTGGCCGCGAGAAGCCCCCCGCCAATTGCCGCAAGCGCCACGAGCGTGACCAGCCATGGTGCCCGCAGAAGAGGCCGGAGGATGGCGCCGTATGCCGACGCGGCAGCCTGGTTGAGACGGTTAAAGAGGCGCCCCAGGCCGCGGCTGTCTTGTTGGGCGGGAGCGGAACGAAGCAGCCGATCGCAAACCAACGGGGTGACCGTCCACGCGATAACGAGAGAAAGCACTACCACCCCGGCCACTACCATCACCATCTCTTTGAACAGCAACGTAATCAGGCCGGGCACCAGCAGGAATGGCAGCACAAGGGCAAGGAACGAGAGCGTGGCGGCAAGAATAGGTGTTCCAACCTGCTCGAGACCGCGAAGCGCGTAATCTTCCGCCCCGGCATCCTTCAGCCGCGTGATGTTCTCGACGGCAACGATGGAATTATCGAGCACCACGCCCAGGGCTACGACGAGCCCGCCCAGTGAAAACACGTTCAGCGAGAAGCCCGCCGCTCTCATGAGCAGAAAATTTGCGACCAGCGTTAAGGGCAGGGCTATGACCATGACGAGAATCTGGCGCCACTGCCCCAAAAAGAGATACGTGACGGCGATAACCAGAATCGCTGCGACGATGGCGGAGTCGCGCACGCTGTTGATGGCGGCCATCACGTAGTCGCCTTGGTTCTCGACTATGCCGAACTGTATCTCCTCGGGGATGTCTCTTCGCAGTTGATCGAGCCGCTCGCGCACAGCGCGGGCGGTCGTCACGGTGTTGGCCTGTGCCTGCTTGAGGACGCTGAGTTTGACGCAGTTCTCGCCATCAAACCGTGTGATGACCCGCACTTCCTCGTGCGAATCTTCCACGGTGGCAACATCCTTGAGGTATACCAGCTTCGCGCCGTTGCGGGCCACCACTACATTGCGGATTTCATCCAGCGATTCGAACTCCCCCATTGTCCGGGCTATGATTTCGCGGTTCTCCACGGTCACGCGGCCGGCAAACATCTCCCTGTTCTCTTCGTAAAGCGCTTTGGCGATCCGGGCGGGGTCGAGCTGATACGCCCGGAGGCGCTCGGAGTCGAGATGAACGCGAATCTCGCGCTCCACTCCCCCCACGATTTCCACGCCCGCAGTGCCCGGCACGGTCACGATGCGATCCTGCAGCCAATTCTCGCACCAATCACGCAGCCATACGAGGTCGCGACTTTGCGAAGATACGGTTACCTGCATCACGGGAAGCTGGGAGGGGTCTGCCTTGATGATGACCGGCGGGTCCATGTCGGGCGGCAGTTGCCGCGCGACTCGCCCCATCGCCGTTATGACGTCCTGATACGCCTCTTCTACCCTTACGCCGTACCGAAAATTAACCAGGAGCGTGTACATTCCCTCTATGCTCGACGACTGCAGGTAGTCGAGATTGTCTACCGTAGAAAGGACGCGCTCGATGGGATCGGCGATGTTGGTGTCGATTTCCTCGGGAGTGGCTCCGCGCCACCAGATGTGAATCTTGATCATCGGGTAGATGGTCTCTGGAAGGTAATCGACATCGAGCTGCTTGAGGCTGAACAAGCCCGAGACGAAAACCGCCAGGGCCAACACGCCTGCGGCAACGGGACGTCTCAATGTTGCGGCGGTAATTCGCACCCTGTCAGATCCCTTCCCGTTGAGCGGCAGGCCCTGCCTTGCCGCCCTTCACGCGGATTTCCATGCCATTCTTGAGTGTTTCGTTGCCCGCAATAATCACGTTCTCACCATGCTGAACGCCCCCCAGCACCTGCACTTTGCTGCCATCTTCAATGCCCAGCTCAACCTTGCGCAGTACAGCTCGGCCGCCGTCGGCAATGAACACAACGGCATCGCCGTTTGGCATGCTCAGGATTGCCTTGTCGGAGACGATACAGGCGTCTTCTACTCGCCGGATGGTGACCGCAGTACGGGCAAACATTCCTGGTAGCAGGTCTATCGCTTCGACCAGCGACGCTTCGACCGTGCGCGTGCGGCTGCTGTCATCAAGCTCGGGATATGTTCGGACGACTCTCCCCGCGAACTGCCGACCGGGGTACGCATCGAACCGAATCGAGACATCCGCCCCTTGTTTGATAAGCCACGCCTGCGACTCCGGCACGGCGAAGCGCACGACAAGAGAGGATGTCTCCATCATCTCCAGCAGCGGGGTGCGAACTGTTGCCAGGTCGCCTGGACGGACGTGTACCTTCGTGACGGTCCCCGCGAAGGGGGCCGGGATCGTGCATTCGGCGAGTTTCGCGTTGGCTACGGCGAGCTTGGCGGCTGCCTCCTGGACCAGCGCCTCCTGGATGGCGATTTGGGTCTCGGTCGGGCCCGCCTGCAGCATCGCCAAACGCTCCTTGGCGGATACCAGTTCGGTCTGACACTTCACCGACGACACGCGGGCCTTTCCCACTTCCTCGCCAGGCACGGACCCGCTTTCCGCCAATTTCTGCACACGCTCCAGATCATTTCGGGCAAAGACTGAGCATTCCTCCAACTGCGTGACCGTTTCCCTGGCCTGGGCAACCTCCTCCGGACGAGCACCGGCCTTCAGGTCGGCCAGCTTCGCCTCAGCCACTGCCAGAGCCGCTTGGCCGGCGACTGTCTCCTGCCGGTACAAGGGGCGGTCGATTCCGATAAGCTTCCGCCCGGCCTCGTCGATTCGGTCACCCTCTCGCCAGGGGCAGTATGCGATTGGTCCCTCCACCGTGGCCTGAATGGTAACGGTGTTCGTTGCCGCCACGTCGCCAACCACTTGAAGTTCCTGCGCGATAGGACCCTTTGCAGCCGGTTGAACTGCAACCAACGGGGGCTTCTTCGACTTGCCCGGGCCGGCGGCGCTTTCCTTTCCGCATCCGCAGAACAATAGCATTGCCGGCGCCGCCACCGCCAATGCCGCTGCCAATATCTTCCCGTGTTTCATGTTATTGCCCTGCTGCAAGTCGAAGCTGTGCTTGCGCCGTGTTGCTGTCTGCGAGGGCGCGGTAGTAGCTGGTTTGCGCATCTACCAGAGCCGACTGTGCGTCAAGAACGTCGGTTGTCGTTCCTTTTCCCAGTTCGAATTTCTCGCGCTCTATACGCAGGCTTTCCCGTGCCTGTTCTATTGCTGCCTGCGTTGCCTGCACCCGCTCCAAGCTCGAGCCCCTGTTCAAGACCGCAGTTTCAACATCAAGGCGGATCTGCAGCTTCAGTTTCCGCACTTTCTGCTGTGCGGCAACGAGTTCCGCACGCTCACGGCGTAGTGCTGCCTTTGTTCGTCCTGCTTCAAACAATGGAATATCCAACAACAGACCCACCCGGCCAACATCTTCGTATTCATTCCCGCCGGATGTTTTATCGCTTGCGTGGGCAAGCGCTCGTGCCCCGTAGGACCCACTGAAATAAAGTGCGGGCCACAGCCCGGCTCCGGTTGCCGCCAGATCACAAGCCTGTGCCTTCGTTTCGGCCTGGGCCGCCAGGAGGTCGGCTCGATTGGCATAAGCCGTCGCCAGCATCGCCGTGATGCCGGGCTTGCCTTCTGGCTGTGCCAATTCTCCCTGGATACTGATGTTGGAAGACGAATCGCTGAGGCCCACAAGGTTCGCCAGAACCCGATGCAGGATATCGAGACGGTTCTTTTCCCCCACAAGCTTCTCCGCCAGATCGGCCAGCCGCACTTCTGTGCGCAGGAGGTCTACTTTCGCAGCCTTCTGTGCCGCAAGCAGCCCCTCGATACGCTTGCGATGCTCTTGGAGCGCCTTTTGCGAAAAGTTCACCGATTCGACCACGTGCCTTTGCCTCAGGATCGAGCAAAACACGCTGGTGATGTTGAATTCCAACTCCTGCCATGTTCGGACGAGCCGATGTCCTGCGGCTTCCCTGAGCAGCTCTGATGCGCTGATGGTGCTTTGAATTCGACCGCCGGTGAAAAGAGGCACCTCGAGCACGAGGTCGCCGCGGAATAGGTCCTTGCCATAAGCCGCCGCCTGATTGGGTCTGCTGGCGGGCACCAGGCGCTCGGCGCGCATATGATGCGTGTAACCGCCAACGGCGCTTAATGTGGGCCACCGCTCAGCTTCAGATACTTGCTGCTGTGCAAGGGCGGCATCGACACTGGCCCGCCCACCTGCTATATCAGGGTTATTGCCCAGGGCAAGATCAAGGCACCGCTGGAGCGTGAGCGGCCCCTGGGGGGGCTCCTCGGCGCCGGGCTCGCCTACGGGGTGGGCCGGCGGCTCGCCAACTGGCAATACTGCTACCGTGTGCGGTTTCCCGGCACAGCCCGAAAGGCTGGCCAGAACCACAGCAGCGAGCCATGGCACAAGGTAAGCCGGGACCCTCATATGCACCTCAAACAATGGAGCCGAAGATCAGTCCGCTGATCGTAGCCATCACGACCACCAGCGTCACAAACACAACCGTCTTCCGCGTGCCAAGCACGCTGCGTATCACCAGCATGTTGGGCAGGCTCAAGGCCGGCCCGGCCAGCAGCAGAGCCAACGCCGGGCCCTTTCCCATGCCGGCGCCTAACAGTCCCTTGAGAATCGGCACCTCCGTGAGCGTTGCGAAATACATGAACGCCCCGAAGATGCTGGCAAAGAAATTCGTCCAAAGCGACCAGAACGGCCGTATCAGAGATTCCGCAGGGCCACCCAGCAGACCGGTCATCTCGAGGAAGGTATCGGGCTTGTCGCCGACCAGCATCTGCACGTATCGCCCGGGGATAATGCCTTCGTGGTCGGGCCGGCCCAGCAGGAATCCCGCTACGAGCACCCCGAGAAACAACAGCGGCAGAATCTGCTTGGTAAATCCCCACGTGGCGGCAAACCAGTCGCCCGCCTCCCCTTCCTCGGTACTTGTGATGATGGAAAGGCCGACAATGGCCGCAGAAAATGGTATCAGCACGAAAACGCCGCCTGTGGGCATAGCAAAGGCCAGAATGGCAGGAGGCACCCCTGCGATTACTACCTTCCACCAGGCAATCCTGAACCAGAGAACCAGAATCACACCAAACGCGACAGCAAACATAGCCGCGATGTTCCATTTCCACTGCCACAGCGCCGTCCACAGACCTGACGCCGGTGTCTTCTCCACGATGGCAGAGGCAGATACCTGCAATTCCTTCCCCTTGTCGGGCCCGCGGAGAAGCTTGAGCGTGTACTCGGCGGAATCGCCGTCGGCGCCGTCGGCGTCCTTCACAATAGCCGCCTCGAATTCCCGGCCGTTGTCCAGACGGAAATGCCAGTCGTTGGGCGCCCCCAAGTTTGCAAAAACCAGAACGCCGATCATCACCGCAAAGAACAGCGCATTCTGCCACAGCGGCCTTGCAACTTCCGGTTCGGGCATCCCTGCCCGGCTGTTCGCCTTTTCCAACTCCTCCTTGCGGAAAAAGAGGTGCATCAGCAGCCCGATCACAATGGAAAACACAATCGCCCCAACCGCACGGGCTATGCCGATCTCCAGGCCCAGGATGCGGGCAGTGAGAATAATTGCCAGGATGTTGATGGCAGGTCCCGAGTAAAGGAAAGCTACCGCCGGCCCCAGCCCCGCGCCCATTCGCCATATTCCTGCGAAAAGCGGCAGGACCGTGCAGGAGCATACAGCCAGGACCGAGCCCGAGACGCTGGCAACGCCGTACGCCAGAACCTTGTTCGCACGGGGGCCCAGGTATTTCATCACCGCAGCCTGGCTTACAAACACACCAATCGCCCCGGCGATGAAAAATGCAGGAACAAGACACAGCAACACGTGCTCCCGCGCATACCATTTCGCCAGGTGGAGAGACTCGAGCACGGCCGACCTGAAACGCTCACCCCCAACCGGCAGCCAAAACAACGCTGCAAACACGACAGCGATGGCGGCAAGTTTCTTCCATTCGGCTTTCCAGTTCATTCGTCAACGCCTTCCCGGCCGAGTTGCCCCGGCAGTCGTATGGATCACAGCAGCCGGTATATGTGCCTTAGTGAGCATATACTCACATAGTTAGTCAAAAAAAAACGGATTCGGTTCACTTTAATCCTTTCAGGGCAGCCCGATTCTGCTCCATCCGCCGGCGAAGAAGATCCGTGACGCATGAGAGGAAGTTCAAAATGCAGGGCGCCTTCAGAGAATAGATCATCCGCAAACCGTCCTTACGGTGCTCCACAACCCCGGCCTTCAACATGACTGCGAGATGCCGCGACACGTTCGACCGCTGGGCGCCGATGTGCCGGGCGATGTCGCAAACGCACTGCTCGCCGTCCTTCAGGAAGTCTATCACAGCCAGCCTCAGCGGATGGGCGACAGCACGAAAGACCTCAGCCTTCAGCTCATAAAGTTTTCTGGTGTTCTTATCCACGTCATGCTCTGGCCGCGGCTGCGTTACAACATACTCATATAGTAACGAATCTCTGCGGCATTGTCAACAAGTTTTCGCGGTTGCGTCACGGCTGGCCGACGACAGGCACGTTGGGATTTTGCACTCCAGCACCTGGTTGTGCGTTCTTGAGCACGGCGGCCTTTTCGTGGGCTCGCCTCGATTTTTCCTTCTCGCCCATCTTGTCATACATCATGCCGAGATAGGTCTGGACGCAAGGGTCATTGGACAAGCATTGCGCGGCGACTTCGAAACTAGCTGCGGCTTCCCTGACCCTGCCCTGCCGCATGAGTTGAAGCCCGGCCCGCATATCCTTGCAACCGTGATCTTCCTGCGCTTGAGGCGCCTGACCAAGCCCGGCATCGCCCTGGCCCACAGGCGGATGGTCATGACCTGTATGTTCCTGGCTCTGAGGAGGCGCGGCCGCCGCAGCCGCCGGATCGGACAGCGAAGGCTCGGGAGCAACGTTCAGACCGATCAGGTAATTGGGATCCAGCAGCCCAAGGCCTGGTTCCGCGGGCTTGAGCGCAGCGGCCTTTTCCTGGGCTTGCCTCGATTTGTCTTTCTCGCCCAACTTGTCATACATCATGCCGAGATAAGTCTGGACGCAAGTGTCATTGGGCAAGCATTGCGCGGCGATTTCGAAACTAGCCGCGGCTTCCCTGAACCTGCCCTGCTGCATGAATTGAAGCCCGGCCCGCATATCCTTGCAACCGTGATCATCCTGCGCTTGAGATGCCTGACCAAGCCCGGCATCGCCCTGGCCCACAGGCGGGTGGTTGTGACCTGTATGGTCCTGGCCCTGACCAGACGCGGCCGAATCGTACAGCGAAGAGCTGGGAACAACGCCCTGGCCGAGAACCAAATTGGAATCCTTGAAGTTATTCAGAGCCCGAGTGAGGGTGGATTCATAGAGAGGAGAATCATTGGGATCACTGGACGTGCTGCCACCGTACAGGAACGTTTTTATGGCGAACGCGATGGCAAGAACTGTCACAACACCGCGGCAGATTTTTCGTGCGTTCAATTTCATGGCGTACTTTCGTGCATTCAATTTCATGGCGTACTCCTGTGAGATCAGATAGTCGTATAGCACATAGTATTAGTGTCCCACGGCCGGTTTTTGTTCTTGCAAAAAGCTGAATCGCTCCGCCACTCCGGCAGCCACGGCGCCTTCGGGTCAGATAGGACCATGATCGCCTCACTCACAATACCGGGAACATATACCATCATATTTCTTCATATCGCGGACCATAGCAACTATACACACCCTGCGGGTTATAGTCAAGCTTTTTCCCGCCGGGCGGGTGTGCTTGCGAATCTTCGTTCAAGCTATCGTCTCGACATCAGAATCGTCGTCGCCCCGTCTTCTTAGACGGACATCGTCAGTCGTCCTCGATCTGTATTCGGAGATGGGCAT
>JABMSA010000629.1 GCA_013202185.1 Planctomycetota bacterium | reverse complement strand
GTCACGAGCATCGGATGTTGGAAGGCCAGAACAGGATTTCCGCTTTGAACTTGCTTTTGGGGCCACTTTCTGATTTAATTAGAGAAGTGCCAATCGCGTCACATGCGCCCGTAGCTCAGTCTGGATAGAGCATCGGATTTCTAATCCGAATGTCGGGGGTTCGAATCCTGCCGGGCGTGCCAGCAGGCCGGGCGATGACTTATGATGCAAGCCCCCGAGTGGCAAACACTTGGGGCTGCGCCATGCGAGGGGCATCTCGCAGTCGTTCACCACGGCCTCGAACGACGCCATTCAGGAAAACGGGGACGTCATGGTTATCAGTTTTCCCTTGACATTCACGGTTTTATAGTGCATAATGTTAGTAGAAGGTTGGATGTTTTCCGAGACCGGCCGCGCCGGCGTTTCTGGAGTTTTTTCCATGAGAATGAATGAGCACAACACAAGGCGTGTGGACAGGTCGCCCCAGACCTGCTGCGCTGTTGCGCTCACTCTCGGCCGGCGCTGGTATTTTGATCTCTTTTATTTCTGGTTTATCTACCAGAAAGGTGGGTCTCGGGGATAACAATGTCCTAAGTGAGAATTGGTGAAAGTGACAAAACCCCGAGGCCCAAATGGGCTTCGGGGTTTTTTTTGTTCGCCCGATCGGCTTGGTAGCAGGAGTGAAAAGGATGATTGTAGTCATGAAACCCGAAGCAAAAGACAAAGACCTGCAGCACGTGGTCGACAAGATCGAGGCACTCGGCCTGAAGACCATGGTCGCCTACGGCACTAACCGGAGGGTTGTGTGCTGCCTTGGCGACAAGCGGGGGGTCGATATGGATACCCTCGCCACGGCGCCGGGGGTAGAGGCGGTGGTACCGGTTCTGGCGCCTTACAAGATTGCAAGCCGTGAAATAAAGCCTGATCGGACGGTCATCCCCATCGACGGCCATTCGATCGGCGGCACGCGGGTGGGCGTGATAGCCGGCCCGTGCACGGTGGAGAGCCGCGAGCAGATCCTGGAGACTGCGCATTTCGTGAAGGAGCACGGCGCCGTTGCGCTGCGTGGCGGAGCGTTCAAGCCTCGCACCAGCCCCTACTCGTTCCAGGGCTTGCGCGAGAAGGGCCTGGAGTACCTGGCGCTCGCGCGTGAGGCGACCGGGCTGTCGGTCGTCACGGAGGTGATGTCGCCCGAGCAGGCGCCGCTGGTGGCTGGTTACGCGGACGTGTTGCAGATCGGCACGCGCAACATGCAAAACTTCGCGCTGCTCGAGGCGGTTGGCGCCACCGACAAGCCTGTGCTGCTGAAGCGGGGCATGTCGGCGAGTATCAACGAGTTTCTTCTCGCGGCGGAATACATTCTTTCCAACGGCAACCAGCAGGTTATCCTGTGCGAGCGGGGCATCCGCACGTTCGAGGATCATACGAGGTTCACGTTGTCGTTGAGCGCCGTGCCCGCGTTGAAGCAACTGACCCACCTGCCGGTTGTGGTGGACCCCAGCCACAGCACCGGCAAGCAGGATCTGGTGCTGCCGATGGCGCGCGCCGCTATAGCCGCCGGCGCCGATGGCCTGCTCGTCGAGGTGCACCCGAATCCCGAGGAGGCCATCCTCGACGGAGCGCAGTCGATCACTTTCCCGCAGTACGCGGAGATGATGCGGCAGGTGAAGGCGATTGCCCAGGCGATCGGCCGCGACATATGAGAACGCGCATCCGGGTAGCGCTTTGGCCGGCAGGGACGACGCGCCCTCGCCGGGCAGGCGCGGCATCCAGGCAAGTTTTCGTGCAGAAATACTTGATATTCGCAAAATATGTGGTATACTGTTGTTAGCTGGAACCCTTGTCCGACGGAATGCGAGCACCATGGCTGGTAAGCGAAAGTCGGCGGCTGGCCCGTTCACCTACTCCGCTGCCGAGTCGGTGGTCCTCGTTGCCCTTTCGATTACTCTTTTCGCAGCGGTGCTCGTGAGGATCCTGCAGCGCACTGTCGGCCCCGAGCGAGCACTGTCGGCCCGGCCGGCCGCAAAGGCGTTGCAGCACAGAATCGAGCTGAACACCGCCTCGGCCCGGGAGCTTACTCTCGTTCCCGGTATCGGCCCTGCACGGGCACAGAAGATTCTCGACTATCGCCGCAAACAAGGAGGTTTCGTGGTGATCGACGATCTCGCGAAGATCGATGGCTTCACCGACGGCCTCGTAAATCAACTGCAAAAGCACCTCTACATTCATCCTGGTCACAGAGATCCTCCGAATGAACGATCACCATCCGGGCCATGATTTCCGTGGGGGGCTCTCGAAGTCGGCGACACTGCTCGGGCCGCTGGCGGGTGCGGCTGCGATTGTAGTTTTGCTCGTCACGTGGAGTTCCGGCGGCCTTTTTCGTCAGATTGCGCTGGTCGCCATGCTTGCTGTATTCGCCTTTATGGCCGTGTTGTTGATCGTGATGCGAAATCGTCACAGCGACGTTGTCTGCGAGCGAGAGACGCTGCGCGAGCAGGTGAAGCTGGTGCAGGAGCAAAACCACAGCCTCCGCGATCAACTGGAAGTGCTGGCCGCAATGAGAGAGGTGGGAAGGGTCATCAGCGACGACGTCGACTTCTGCCGTATCCTCGATCAGCTTTTCAGGATACTGGAGGACCTCCTCAGGCCCGAGGAGATCTGTGTGATTGTGAGAGAGCATGATACCGGCGAGTTCCTGCCCCGCGCAATAAGACGCGACGGCGAGACACTGTTCGAGAACATCGATCAACAAGAGGCCGAAGGTGTTCTCTTCGAGCAGGCGGTGGCCGAAGGCACACTCCAAAAAGAGGCGCACGGCGGGCGGGCGACAATGGTTTGCCCGCTGATAGTCGACAGGGAAGTAGCGGGTGCGATAAAGTTTGTGTTGAAAATCGAGGGCAGCCCCGAGATCGCGCGAAAGAAAATCGACTACACCGAGGTTGTCATAAACGACATTGCCCGCCACATAGCCCTTGCCATAAAAACGCCCGACCTCCACGACCGAGCGATAATGGACGGCCTCACCGGGCTTTTCTCGAGAGCCCACTTCGAGAGCCAGATCAAGGAATACGTCAACGTAGCCCGGCGCTACAGCAAGGTGCTGTCGCTGATCAT
>JABMSA010000628.1 GCA_013202185.1 Planctomycetota bacterium | reverse complement strand
GGGCTGTGCGGCCAAGAGGCAAAAGTTTTGTGTACCGTACACAAAACGGCTTTCAGGAGGCACGCACATGACGCAGAACGGCAAGGTACGCATTCCCAAGTATCGTTTGCACAAGCCCTCGCACAAGGCTATTGTAATGCTCGACGGCCGAGCGATCTACCTCGGAGAATGGGAAAGCGAGGAGAGCAAGGCCGAATACCGGCGAGTGGTTGCCGAGTGGCTATCCAACAGACGCCGCTTTCCCGACACCTCCGCAAGAGACGCTCCCCCCGAGCACACCGTCAATTCATTGATACTCGCGTACTGGCGGTACGCGAAAACATACTACCAGAAGAACGGCGAGCCGACGAGTGAGCTGTCTTGCATCAAGCAGGCGCTTCGCCACCTGCGGCAAACGTACGGGCACAAGCCTGCGTCCGAGTTCGGGCCGAAGTCGCTCAAGGCGGTTCGCGAGATGATGATCCGCGCCGACCTCTGCCGGAAGGTCGTGAACGACCACACGGGGCGGATCAAGCGGATGTTCCGGTGGGCCACCGAGGAGGAGATGATTCCTCCGTCGCTGTACCACGGCCTGACGGCAGTGCGTGGGTTGCGGCGGGGAAGGTCCGAAGCACGCGAGTCCGAACCGGTTCATCCCGTTCCTGAGACCCATGTGCAGGCGATCCAGCCGTACGTAAGCCGACAGATATGGGCGCTCGTGCAGTTGCAGTGGCTGACGGGAATGAGAGCGGGCGAGGCGGTGACAATGCAGCCACGCAACCTTGACATGTCTGGCAAGTTGTGGCTATACAGGCCGAGTTCGCACAAGACAGAGCATTACGGGCATGAGCGGATGATCGAACTCGGCCCGAAAGCACAAGGGATCATCAAAGAGTTTCTGAAGCCGGATCTCGGGGCCTTTCTCTTCAGCCCCGCGGATGCCACCGAAGAACGCAACGCCGAACGTCGGCGGAACCGGAAGACACCGATGACCCCAAGCCAAGCTCGCAGGAAACGGAAGGCTTGCCCGAAGAAGCAGCCGGGCGACCATTACACTACGGCCACCTACGGCCGGCGCATCGCCCTTGCCTGCGAGAAAGCAGGTGTGCCGCGATGGACGACGCACCAGTTGCGGCACAGTTTCGCGACAAGGATCAGGAAAGAGCATGGCATCGAGTCGGCACGAATACTACTGGGACACAAGACGCTGTCGGTCACGGAGGTGTATGCCGAGGTGAACCGAGCAGCAGTGGCTGATATCGTGGCTCAATCAGGTTGAGGAATTCGGATGGTCGATATCGAACGTTTGCGCAAAGAGGCCGACGGACTTGCGTACGATTTCCCGAACTACGTTGAGGCAAACGACGCCGTCGTTCTCGACTGCAGCGCTAACTGGTGTCCGTCGGTTGCTGAGTGGGCGCACGCTGCCATCAGGGCAGACAATCTGTGCGGGTGCCTGCTGCTATCATCAATCAACCACGTTGAATTGGAGCCCCACAATCGCGCCCGGCAAGCGTATGATGATGCGGTCACCTGCTTGAGCGACGGATACGATCTGGTGATGGCAAAGGCTGAGGAGAGAAGCATCGAGATTCCTGGGGATGACGTTGAACCTCCAGTTCCCCTTGCGCAGAGGGTAAAGAAGGTTAAGTCGAAGCTTGCCCGCCATCTCAAGAATCCATTCAACCATTGGGAACCGGATATGTTCCCTGAACGGTTCGATTCACGACACGATCCGTTCGCGGAAAGGATTTTGACGCGCCTAAGAGAAGCCCGTCAGGAACTGGAAAAGAAAATGCAGCTCCTGCGGGACCTCGGAGGCGACGGCATTCTGTCGTATGATGAGGCGCATCCATTCCTTGACTTGGATGACACGCCACATGGCAAGGGAACGCGTTGGCAGGAGAGTTGCCGGATACTCACGGACGAGTGTATGGACGGGATTCAACTGACCATCCCCTGGCTTTGGTTTGGGCTCACGATCTTGGCGTATCGAGATCCGCCTAACTACAGCCTGTTCCACAACGTGGCAAGGAGCCGGCTGGAGCGGTTTCGCGAGCACATTCTGCGGAGGCCGCAAGAAGACCGTGACGTGTCGTTCTTCGAGAACATCAGGGATGCCTTGAGCTTCTTCTCAAGAAGCACGTATTTGCCCGATGAGTTGGACCTTGCCAGCCATGCCCCGAAGCCACCAAGCAGCCCCCCGGCCTCGCTGGAACCTCTCCCCGCAAAGAAACGAGAGCCGGGCGCCCACGATAATGGCAGCACGTTGAGACCAAGTGAGAGCGCCGAGACGGTGAGCACTGAAATGCCAGACGTCAGAGCAAGCCAGTCGGGAGCGGCGCGGCGAGACGGGATGGGGTGCATGTCTGACCCTGATTGCGTACGCGAAAGCGCTGGGTCTCTTGCGCAAAAGTACGGCCTGGATGCGACTAGAGTGGAAAGGCTATTTCACCGTTTATTGGATCCCAAGCGAAGGGAGGAGGCGCTTCGTCGTTACGGGTTGGAACCTGATGATCTTTGCGAGCGGCCCTTGCAACAAAGACTCGAAAGGCTGTCGTTCAGGTTGGAACTCGCAATGCTGGAGGGCGAGCCGGTTCAAGCGCTGGACTTTTTTGAGAAAGAGCCCAACGTATTCCAGGCCATAGTCTATCGGGGCGCGGCTCTGGTCCACCTGCGCGGTGCGTCCACTCCCCTTTATACGCTAGATGAACTGACCCAAGCGACTGAAGCTTTCATAGCACACTTGGAACGGAACAGGCAACACCTGCTTAAGACCGGACATCCCCACACGGAGTTCAGTCACTTCTGGTGGTTCGACATGTGCCTAGGGAAGCTGTACCATGTCAAGCAACCACGGAGCACTCAATGGCACCGGAACGATTCCGGCGATATGGAGATCCTCTACGAATGGACGCCTTATGGTCTGCCAGTGATCTTGGATGGACAACCCGTCAGCTCCGACCCCAAGTGCCATACGGTAGACGAACAACCGTTTAGCTCCGTCTCTTACGAAGAGGCCATGCTCATGGAGTCCATCGCGCCAGAAGACGCGGAACGCCTTGAAAACGAACGGCCGAAGATTTTCGACCTCAAGATCAACATTCTCAAGCAACTACTTCATAATCTTCGCCGCGGAACAGCCCAAGATCTGTGGCAAGAGTGCCTAGACCTGCTGGCTGAGACCCTCTCGGCAAAGGACATGGACTTCTATCTGCGAATGGATCGCTTTTACACTGCGTTCGATGTCCGGACAGGCCAGATCCTTGGTGATGACCCGGGCATGCTCCCTGGGGGAATATCTGACCTAATTGAGTGCATTGGGCACTTCGAAAATGAACTCACGAATGCGACAATGGACTTGACGCGCAAGGATCTATTGGCTATCACGGAGTTTGCGCAACTTCCCAGATATTATCAGTATTACCAAGCGATCGGACAGCCGTGGCGAGCAGCGTTGGACAATGCCTTGGATCAATTCTGGTTGCGGACAGAGAAGCTGCAAGCGTTCTACATGGAGTTCTACCAACGTGTCAACGAAGCCCTTGCTAAGTGGTTCAGAGATGATCTTGTTGTGCCGATCAGGCTGGAATATCATTCCTTTATCAAACGTCTCGTGCTACACGCCGAAGCCGGTCTAGACATGAAACGTGTTCTCGGCAGCTCAGACTTGAAACCTACGGCGCCCGCAGGCTCGTCCGGGACAAGCCAGTCGCGTTCTCTGACGGAAGAGGACAAACAGGAACAAAGCCTGTCGGCTGATCGCAGGCGCAATGCTGCCCTCAAACAGCCCAAGACGAAGGACCGCCGGGTGGCCAAACGGATCAAGAAGAAGGTAAGGGAACTCCTGGAAAAGGACTCCGAAGAGGGGGGGCCAGGGTTTGCCGACGGACTTGAGTTGATAAAGGCTGTTGAAAGAGACACGCGGGTGACAGGGGATACGCATGAAGAGAAACGCAGCACGCTGAGCAAAGCTATCGGCGCTCTCCGAGACGAGGGGATGAGAATCGGAAACCGACCATACAAACTTGAGCAGACGGACGAAGAATAGCCCCACAATAACTGCCCACAACAAGCTGCCGCAATAACCGCAACTCTTTTTCCCACCATCACTTACAACGCCCGATGTCTGTCAGCGCACAACTTCCACAACAATCCCCAATTGTTCGTAATCGGAAAAGCGTGTATTGTTCAGGAATAGCCGCCTGGACGGTAGCACGCTTTGAGAATGCGACCCCTGCGTGACGCCTCCTTTTCCAGGCGGTAGGTATAACGCAGGGGGTCTTTCTTAGGAGACGGACATTGGTGGATTTGGATCTGAAAAGGGACACCCTGCTTTCGCTTCGAGAAGTGCCGGGGCACCTCCCGCGACTGCAGGGCCAGAGGAAGGTACACACATCGACCGTATTCAGGTGGGCACAGCGTGGAGTTGCAGGCCGGAAGCTTCGAACGTGGAGGCTTGGTGGGCGCCGGATAACCACAATCAGAGCACTTGAGGAGTTCATCCAGCCTGCGACATTTGACGACGAACACTTTGCCAGGCACGCATCCCCCAGACATGACCGGGAACCCACTGAGGTCGAGACCGCGCTTGCAAAGGAGGGGTTCTGACATCGGCCATAGGGTAAAAGGGCAATCTGGGCAATGAGGCAAGACAACAGCGCCGGGGCACCCGGCGCGCTACTTTTAGGGACCTACGAAGAAAGGAGTCTTATGACTGGACAGAAAACGCGAGCGGCGCGACCACCGACACGACGTACCGCGCCGCCGCCAGCACGCAAGCCCGCACCAGCAGGGGGCATTGCAGACCCCCTTGCCGCCGGCACTGCAACGCTGGCATTCGAGCCGATCGCTGCCGCGCACGGGAAAAGAATCGGCCTGTACGGGCCAGGCGGCGTCGGCAAGACCTCCCTGGCGTTGCTCGCGGCCGGGCCGATTGCCTACTTCGATCTCGAAGGCACGCTGCCCGACCTGAGGGACCAAGTCGAGCAGGGCGAGCTGGACATTCGTCCGGTGAGCAACGTGGCTGGTTGGGAAGATCTGCGGAAGTCCATCAACGCCCAAGAAAGCGGATGGGAAGGCATCAAGACCGTCGTTATCGACTCGGCTACCCTGACCGAGGAATGGGCGTTGAAGTACACGCTCGCAACCGTCCCGCACGAGAAAGGCCACCTTGTCAGCCGGATCGAGGACTACGGCTATGGCAAAGGCTACGCGCATCTGTACGAAGTGTGGCTGCCCGTTCTCAGTGATCTCGAGCGGCACATCCGGGCCGGGCGGAATGTAGTTATGCTGATGCACGACTGCACGACGCCAGTGCCCAATCCCCTGGGCGAGGACTACATCCGCTGGGAGCCTCGCCTGCAAACAACGAACAAGGGCGCGGCGTCTATTCGCCTGCGAGTGCGCGAGTGGCTGGCGTACCTCTTCTACATCGGCTACGACCTCGATGTGAAGAAGGGGAAAGCCGAAGGCGAGGGCACCCGTAGCGTGTACACCTGCGAGAAGGCGCATTGCATGGCCAAGCGACGGCCATTGTTCGAGGTCGAGGGTGTCGAATCCCTCGACATGATTCCATACATCCACTGTTACGACACGACCGTCTGGCAGGCCGTGTTCGGGGAGGACGCATAATGCCTTTATGTAACCGCGCCGGAACCTGGGGTGCATACCCCGCAAGCATTGTGATCAATGAAACCGGGCCGAACAACCTGGCCACGGCGGTGATCAAATACGAGATTATTCACGAGGCCGACGGCCCGGAATGGGTTGATGTCAGTGCTGAGAAAATGGAAATCACGGGGTACCACTATTTCGAGAAGAAGGGCAAGGAAAACCAAACAGGCCGCCCGCTGAACACCTCAACAATCGATCAGTTTCAAGACGCGTTCCCGAACTGGACAGCGGACAAGTCGATGTGGTGGCTGCAAGACAACGCTCGAGATCTGGCCGGCGACTTGGTACAGATCACCACGTACATCGACACCTACGAGAACAAGCGGAGGGTCAAGGTTGGCTGGTTGAGCCTCTACAGGGACAAGCCGAGCTATGGCGGCGGCGGAGGCGAGCCGGCGGACAGCGACACACGGCAACGTATATCGAACCGCCTGCAAGCCAAACTACGGGCCCACCGAGGCGGCGGAACCAAACCTGTGCCGCCAAGCAAGGCTGCGGGTCGGCCCTCGCTACCGTCTCGCCCGAAACCGCCGGTTCCGCGCAAGTCGGAGGATGCGCCGCCAGCGTGCACAGACGGCGAGGCGTGGGCGGCCTTCGTTGCCGCCGTGCCCGCCAAGTGGGGGGATGAGGAAACCGACCGCGAATGGTTCCGCATTCTGCGGGAGCTCTTCGGCGATGAAATGGACGAGGCAACCCTCAGTTCGGAAGACTGGGGCGCTGTGAAAGCGAAAGCGCCCGGCATGGTCAATTCAGCATAAGCTGCAGTTCGGGGTCGGCATGAAGCAGTTGTCGTCTCCTTTCGCTGTTCATATGCCGCCCCCGAACGCAAGGAACAGATATGCGATTCACGCTGCGACCTTACCAGCAAGCAGGCATCGATGAGATTACGCAGAAGATGCATCTCAATCCCATCTTGGTGGCCCCCACGGGATCGGGCAAGACTGTTATGGGGGTTGCCCTTGTTGAGCGGCTGGGCGTCCGTTGCCTCTGGCTGGCCCATCGCACGGAACTTATCCAACAAGCAGCGACGCGGCTGGGCGCTTATGGACTGAGCGTGGGAATTATCAAGGCCGGTTTCCCAGCCGCCCCGTTCTGTCGGTGCCAGGTGGCCAGCGTGCAAACGCTAATTCGGCGGGATCTGCCGCCGGCGCAACTCGTGATCGTCGACGAGTGTCATCACGCGACCGCAACGACCTATCGGAAGATCCTCGAGGGCTACCCACAGGCACCCCGTGTTGGCCTGACGGCGACGCCGTTCCGCCTGGATGGTAAAGGCCTGGGGGATCTCTTCGGC
>JABMSA010000627.1 GCA_013202185.1 Planctomycetota bacterium | reverse complement strand
GTACCCCGACGTTCCAGCCGTCGGCAATCCAGCCGAGCACTTCTTCAAAGGGTGCGGGAGGTCGGGTATTCCAGCCTTTTTCGACCGGCACCTTGCCCTTGAGCTTTACGAAGGACCAGTCGAACTTTTCGTAGCAGAGCCGCACGTTTTCGGCGAGTGCGTCAGTCGTTGGCGTCGTCATTGCCGCCTCCCGACGTGCGTCCTTCAGTTCCAGATGCCGACTGCTGCTCGCCCAACTCGGACAGCCGCTGGAAAAAGCGCTGCAACGCCTCGTGACTTGTACACAGTGTCCCACCCACCCTGAGCGTCTCCATTCGCACGCCACTGATTCCCTCCATCGCCCACCGCCAGAGAGTCGAGAAACATGGCTTCCTGCCGCGCCGTCGGCGTGGAAGTAGTTCGCACGCATCACTCAGAGAGATGAGCTTCTCGGTTTCGATCCTTATCATAGCTGCAACTCCTTGTCAACACACGACCTCGCACGCAAATAAGTCCCTCCAATACACACTGTGTTGCCGGGGTTGCTGAAGAGCGAAAAAAAGAAGGCAAGACAGCCGTGGACAAGGGCTATTGCCTTGCTAGACAACGGTTTAGGGAGTCAAGAAAAATGTGAAAAAAAACACAGGAACGAGGTGCTACTCGGCGTTGCCGGGCAACAGGGGGGGTTGCCGAAAGGTTGCCGGAGCGCCTATTGGGAGGAGTACCGATCGATGTTGAAATAGGGCGCGTAGCCGCGGGACGCTTCATCAAATCTCAAAGCGACTGGCGCATCGAGATGGCCGATGGCCTTTCTGATCGCCGCGTTCAGCTTTGATACGAAGGAGCGGTTGGTTCCGCGACACTTTCTATCGCACTTGCCGTGCCAGTTGCGTCCATGAGCCTTTTGCCTGGCTTCCGCCAACTCCTGATGTGTAAACGATCCCGATGCGACTAAATGGTTAAACAGGATCTTCAGCACATTATGTTGGTGGGAGGTAAGATGGCTCTTTAGCGGAACCGTCCGCTTGCTTCCGGTTGGGCGCTGCAGTTTGAACTGACTGTCGAACCAACCCAGCTTCCAATCGGCCCAATACTTCCGCGCCTTCACCGGATCCGTCCGGTCTTGATTCATCGCGCTCACGCGCTCGACCTCCTTCTTCGCTTCCTCCACCTGCTCCCTCACACACACCGCATCCGCCTCCAAATTCCCGATCTGATTTGGGGCGGTTGGCTGGGCAGCGGTGCCTTTGCCTATCCTTTTGAGATCCGCCCGCACATCAAGGGCATGTCCCACGTGCTCATACGTGAACGGATGGCTCTTCAACATCATGTCATACTTTAGCTGCAGAAGAAGGCTTTGCGGGAGATCGATCCGTTTTTCTATGATCCGGGGCCGCTGCCTCTCGTACTTGTCGTGAATTACCGCCAGCATCCAATAGTATCCCGGCAGGTATTCACAAGCGCCGTCTTCGTCCACCCTTGGGGGGCGCGGGTCATCGGTCTGCCCGGTAATAAAAAGTTCGGGCGCCGGGAATGGCCTTGGGGGCAGGTCCGCTACCGGAAACAGTTCGTCCTCCGATTTGAGGTCGTCGTCATCGAGAACCATTACCCAACCACACACGTCGCCGGGGGTACTATCCTCCAAGGGGCCAAGGAACACCATCCATTCATACCCATCGTCTGGCCGCTCACCTTCCCTATATCTCCGATCTGTCTTGATCCGCTCAATGTCGCCTGCGTACTTTGTGCGCAGAGCCTCTCTCCATTGTCTGATACGTTCCCACCTGTCCGCTTCCGCCTGTTCGTAGCGAACAACCATTCTTGCACACGTTGCTGTCTGATCGCGGAATCGCTTCCGGTTTTGTGGGAGCTGGACCAGATCGTCCACCTCGTCAGCAACCTTCCTGGCCATTGCCTCGTCAAGCGGCTTGAGTCGAATCCTATCTATTCGCAGACACACGTTCGCACCTGCCCCCATCCCGGTTGTATCGGTCGGCAAGTCTTGGCTCGGCATATGCGGTTCCTTCACTCGCTGCTCGCCTTGCCCGCCGTTGCAATTCTGGTTGCCGGCCTCAGCCTTTTTGCCCGCAACGCTTGTGTCGGCGGCCTTTTGTTCCGCTGCCTCCTCATCCCTCACGCACGCTTCTATCTCCTCCTCTCGATCCTCGACCCACCCATCCAGCTGTATCTTGAACAACACTACGCCACCCGAACGGGAACTGTCGCATCGCTGATCCCCTTGCTTCACAGACTTGGCGAGGGCGCATCTGCATGCGCGGGTAACTGTGCTGATTCCCTCAAACAGACACTCTGTAAAGCAGTCGCCTTGCCTTTTCAGTTCCTCGGCGAACAGCTTGACCCCGTCGAACCTTTCCCGCATGCCGGCGCTGACAATCAGGAATCCGTCCGGAATCGTCTCATCAACACCAACTGTTCTGACACGTGAGCCCCTGAAGAAGAACCTCTTGTCCCATCGGCCAGCAACTCTCAATACCTCCTCATGGATCTTGTAAGCTGCCCCCGGCTCATATTCCGTCGTGGGCTCACCCGTCGGTATCGACACCATGAGGTGCCTATCAGGCAAGTACACCCGCAAGTCCTCTCCCTCAGAGCCACTGCCGGAGTCGAACTGCTCAGTCAGCTCTTTCTCAGCAATTTCACTCGGCACAGGCGCGGCGCATGTGAATGACGAAATCCCACCTGCAAACCAAACGTAGTCCGGCACACTCTCATCTTCGGTTAGGGCCTCTCTGAGCTTCGCGGCCAACTTCTCAGGATCGCCAACACCCAGGTACTGCAAATGTGACCGATCAAGGGTCACCGGCGTCTCCGGCGGGCACGCCCCCCTCTCAGCGAACGTGTCAACGCACGCCCTGAGTGTTGCAGCGTAGCAGCGTACCAGCCCGAGCAGACGCCCCCCCTCTCTAAAGCAGTTTCTTCGTCCACCAAGCCCCACGCATCACGTTCAGCGGCATTAAAGTTGCTTGAACTATGTACCGTCTTCGGCTCCCTGCAACCGTCCCTGAGAGAAATGAAACGGGCCAGGGGGCGGCCAGGGGGCCGCTTTTCGGTCGCGAGCCGTCTGCCCCGTGTTCTTACCTCTCAATTCTACAGATAAGGTGCGGCATGATCAACAAGGTAATTCTGAAATCAATCTGCACGTTTGGAAAGCGCAAAGGAACGTCTTCGGTGAAGCAATTCGGCAGCGCCTGGTCCAATGCCGCCTTCTGCCTCCCCGATCCAAACACCTTTCAAACATTGGCTAACAAGAAGAGAGGTTTTGCAACTTATTGTGGCAACAGGAGTTACGGAAGGCGGCGGAGGATGAGAGGGTAGTTGACCGGCTGGCGGGAATAGCCAATATCAGTGGACAAAGCGACTGCGCCAGCCAAGACTACTTAGGAGGCGATCTCGACCCTCAGGATCGGGACCACCGCTCACCTCTGTCAGCAGGTCAACAACGAGGTCATCACTCGCATGTTACTCCGGCAGCTCTTCCGCCGCAGCTCAGGCGTCGGCAACTCCCTTTTCTACTGCGTGGACAGGGTCGAGGTCCGGCAGTTGATCTGGAATGCCGTGAAAGACAAGGTTGGCTTCTTCGTCGTCATACGACAATGTTATCGCACAAAAAACGGCAAACGCTACTCTTACTGGGCGCTCGTCGAATCTCGCCGCACTGCTCGCGGGCCACGCCAGCACGTGGTGTCGTACATCGGGCAAGCCCACGAGGTTGCCCGTCAAGGCGCCAAGCAGGCAGCACAGGGCTCGCCGAATCGCCAGTGCAAGCTGTTCGCCGACGTCGAGCCGGCGTACGTGGAGGTCGACGCGAACCGCGTTCGCGTGGAGCGCTGCCGCGAGTTCGGTGGACCGTGGCTGGGCCTGCAATTGATGCGGATGCTCGAACTCGATTCGTTCTTTGAAAACACGATCGCCAGGGGCCGAGAAGAAATCCCCTGGCCGCTGATGTCGGCCGTGCTGGTGCTGAGCCGGCTGTGCGAGCCGTCCAGCGAGTTGCACATCGCCGAGCATTTCTACCGGCACAGCGCGATCCCCGATCTGCTGGGCATCCCGGCGGACAAGGTCAACGACGACCGCCTGTATCGGGCGCTCGACGCGCTCGTGCCGCACAAGGCTGCACTCGAAACGCACCTGGCGACGCGGCTGGGCGGCCTGTTCGACCTGGAATATGACCTGCTGCTGTACGACGTGACCTCGACTTATTTCGAGGGCGAGTGTGCGGCCAATCCGCTGGCCGAGCGCGGCTATTCGCGCGACAGCCGGCCCGACTGCAAGCAGGTGTGCATCGGCCTGGTGGTCAGCCGCGAAGGAATCCCGCTGGGCTATGAGCTGTTCGCGGGCAATCGCAACGACGCCACCACCGTGGAAGAGATCGTGCAAGAAATGGAGGCCCGCTACGGGCGGGCACACCGCATCTGGGCGATGGATCGCGGCATGGCGTCAGACGACAACATCGAATTCCTCAAGCAAAGCGGCCGCCGCTACATCATCGGCATGCCCAAGGCCATGCTGCGGCGTTTCGAGCAGGACCTGCTCGACGACGACTGGCAGTCTATCCGCGAGGGGCTTGAGGTCAAGCAATGCCCCGCCCCCGACGGCGACGAGACCTTCATCCTGTGTCGCAGCGCCGACCGCCGCAAGAAAGAACAAGCGATGCACCAGCGCTTCTCCCAGCGAATCGAGCAAGGGCTGGAAAAACTTGCTCGCCGCCTCCAAGCGCGAAAGAAAGCTCCCAACCGCAGCCAAGTCGAACGACAGATCGGGCGGCTGCTGCAGCGCAATTCCCGCGCCGCCGGCAAATTCGACATCTGCGTTGTCGACGATCCCGACCGCCTCGGCCACCTCAAGCTAGCCCAACTTCCGCAGTTCGCCCTCTGAGAAATTTATTTTCGCTGTTTCTCGGCCGGCTGGATCGAAGAAGCTGGCGTGAGTGTTGAGCCAGAGATCCAGCGGCGCATCCGAAACGCAATGTAGTGGAAACCTACCCTCTTGCACCGGGGCTACGGTGGGCCGTAGAATAGGCGGCATGTATGTTCGGCCCATCTACATCACGAAGAACGGCAAGCGCCACGCCTACTGGGAGCTGGTGAAGTCGGTGCGCACGCCGCGCGGCCCGCGCCAGCGGACAGTGGCCTACATCGGCGACGCCACGGAGGACCTGCGGGAAGGCGTACTCCAAGCGGCGCAAGGCGAGCGTCAGGGGCGGTTGTTCGACGAGGTGAAACCGGAATGGGTGGAGGTGGACCTGTCGCGGGTGCGGGCGGAGCGTATGGTAGAGTTCGGGGGGCCGTGGCTGGGGTGGCAGTTGATGCAGCGGCTGGGGCTGGACGAGTTTCTCACCAAGCACATCCCGCCGGGCCGCGAGGAGGTGGCGTGGCCGATGATGGCGACGGTGCTGGTGCTGTCGCGGCTGTGCAAGCCGTCGAGTGAGCTGGAGATCGCCGAGCACTTCTACCGGCACAGTGCGATGGCGGACGTGCTGAGCGTGCCGGCGCGCAAGGTCAACGAGGACCGGCTGTACCGAGCGATGGATCACCTGCTGCCGCACAAGGCGGCACTGCAAACGCACCTGAAGCAGCGGCTGGGCGAGCTGTTCGGCCTGAGCTACGATCTGATGCTCTACGACGTGACCTCGACGTACTTCGAGGGGGAGGCGGCGGCAAACGATCTGGCCAAGCGGGGCTACTCGCGGGACTCGCGGCCGGACTGCAAGCAGGTGTGCATCGGGCTGATCGTCAGCAAGTGCGGCATGCCGGCGGGCTACGAGGTGTTTGCGGGCAACCGCTCTGACGTGACGACGCTGCCGGAGATGGTGACCACGATGGAAGCCCGCTACGGCCGTGCGGACCGCATCTGGGCGGTCGACCGCGGGATGATCTCCGAGGACACGATCGACTTCCTGAAATCGGGCGGCCGCCGCTACATCGTGGGCACGCCACGGGCGATGCTGCGACGCTACGAGCGACAACTCACCGAAGCGGGGTGGGAGGCGATCCGCGAGGGGCTGGAGGTGAAGCTGTGCCCATCGCCGGAGGGTGGCGAGGTCTTCATCCTCTGCCGCAGCACGGATCGGAAGGAAAAAGAGAAAGCCATGCACGAGCGATTCGAGCAGCGCCTGGAGGAAGGGCTGCGGAGCGTGCAGGAAAGCTGTGCCCGCCAGCGGCAGGACCCGATCCGCATTGCCCGGCGGCTGGGGAAGCTCTTCGCGCAGAACAGCCGCGCCGCGAAGCTTTTCGACGCCGACGTGCACGCTGCTCCCGACGGCCGGGCCGTGCTTGCGTGGAAGAAGAACGAACAGTGGCGCGATTGGGCGACCTTGAGCGAAGGCTGCTACCTTTTGCGCAGCAACGTGCTGCAGTGGAGCCCGCAGGAGTTGTGGCAGGCCTACATGCAGCTGACCGAAGCCGAAGCGGCCTTCCGCATCCACAAGAGCGACCTAGCCATCAGGCCGATCTGGCACCAGAAGGCCCACCGCGTACAGGCGCACATCCTGGTCTGCTTCCTGGCCTACGTGCTGTGGAAGACGATGGCCCAGCTTTGCACGCGAGCCGGTCTGGGCGACGAGCCGCGCCGGATCTTCGAGGAGATCAGCGAGCTGCGCACGGTCGACATCCTTTACCCCACCCGCAGCGGCATCACCATCCGTCGCCGCTACGTGTGCCGGCCGGATGACCACCAGCAGATACTGTTGGAGCACCTCGGGCTGACGCTGCCCCGGCAACTGAAGGTGATCGATCTGGATTTGTAGTGGAAACTTTTGGCCCCGAAGCCAGATAGAATCAGCGTTTTTTCAACGAACTGCGGAAGTTGGGCTAGAGAGTACGAGAGTTCCGGCTTTTTCGCCCTCAGTGTGGCCAAGGTTGGTTAAGAGGGCGAGAGAATTCAGCCGAACGCGGGAGGCGATGGGAGGTCGGTGGCAGTCGCAAATCCTTTTGTACCCGTAGGATTTGCGACGGCTCGGGCAGTAGACTTGAGGTAGTCGTCGGTCCCGTCGAACTCCAGAGCAGGATTGCCGTTGTCTTGAAACACATGGCCCCTTTGCCCGTGCCGGCTGTTGTATCTTTGAGAGTACGCCCCCAGGAACCATTTCATCCCGTCCACAAGATTGCCTTCGGGTGTTTCCACAAGCCAGTGGAAATGGTTCGGGAGCAACACGTACGCGTGAATCCGCCACCCGGTCCGTTCGCAGGCTTCTGCTGTGCCCGTCAGGAACAGATCGTAGTCGAGTCTATCCTTGAAGATCTTGCCGCCGCGGTCTCCCCGGCTCATCACATGATAGACAGCCCCCTCGTACTGGATTCTCGGCTTCCTGGCCATGTCCGCCGGTACACCATGCACCG
>JABMSA010000626.1 GCA_013202185.1 Planctomycetota bacterium | reverse complement strand
CGACTACGAGGACGAGGACGATTCGCACGCTGAAAGGAACGGATAGAGGACGACGACGACGACGAGGACGATTCGGATGCGGAAAGGAACGGATCGACGACGAACCACGACGCCGGAAGGGCCGCTTTTACTGCTGCACCTGGTCGACAACCGATCGGGGCAGTATGATCGTCCGGAAGGTGTCGATCTCCTTGCCTTCGACCTCGCCGCGAATGATGCGGACGACGAGCTTGTACTCGAGCGCCTGCGAGAGGAGTTTCTCGAGGTCGGTGTAGTCGGCCCCTTCGTAAAGGGCCCCGTCGTCCCAGTAGTTGTCGAGCATCCACACGTCAAACTTGTATTCCTGCCGGGCGCGGGCCAGGGCATCGGGGTCGTCGAACCGCTCGGCGAGCGCGGGCGTCACGCCGGCCGGCACGGTTATGCTGCTGACGGCATCCGGCCAGAGCCTCCTGGGCAGCGGGTAGATGCTGACCTCGCACCTGAAACCCGGCGCGTTTGGGGCGTCGGCTCCTTCCTCCCAGAGGTATGCCTGGTCGTCATCGATTTTCTTGTAGCGACAGTTCAGGTCGATGAAGCTCTCCGCGAACGTGGCCTTGTCATCGTCGTCTACGTCTCTCTTGGTGAAGTCGGCCGAGATGTCCGACAGCATATTCTCGGCGAGGAGCGCCACGCCCGCGTTGTCCATCGCTCGGCGGTGTGCGTCGACCGCTATGGCATAGAGCGCCGTCACGCCCGTCATTCCGATCACTAGAATGGCCATCGCCATCAGGATCTCGATGAGGGTGAAACCGCCCCTGCCCGCCGGCAGCAGCCGCTTTCGGCCGGATTCGGCGCGGCAACAAGCTTGCAGGATAGAACCGGGAATAGGCTTAGTATACATCATCGGGTTCCACAGTCTCAAATTGCTTCGGATATGGCAGCACGATGGTCCGAACGTAAGTTTCGCCCTGGTAAACGTCGGCGCCGGCCGGGTGGTCGGTCGCTTCGGTTCCGCGCCTGCCACGGTTCTCGAGGGGGCGGTCGGGCTCGCCCAGCAGCTTCTCTAGCTGAGCATCCCCTTCAGTCCAGCCTCGATCATCGAACACCAGCTTGCGTCCGTGTTCAATGTTGTCGTAGTATATCCATTCATCTCCGATCTTCACGAACCGCTCGAGGGGCGAGTTGGCCGAAAACGCCCGGAAGCCCTGCGCCGATTCCATGATGGTTTGAGGTGTTACGTCGTCGGCATCGAGCGGCTCGGCGAGGCGGTCGACGGTCTGCCGCGCGGCTTGAGGCAGCAGCGTCAGCACGATTCGGAGTTTCTCGGGCGTGCCTCGGGCGGGTTCCCAAGTGTGGACCCAAGAGGGGTTGCCAGAGGCCAGTTCGGCGTTGTCCCAGGCATCCGCGCCGAAGTAGAGCACGTTCTCGGCAATCGGGTAGAAGCCCTGTTGTTGCATATTGCCCCGGTCGTATACCTTGATCGTGCCGCCGTCGGGGGCGTTGGCAGTTGTGGCGAGAACGGTGACGTCGGAGACGAACTCCCTTTCAAACAGCGACAGCTCTTCGCCGGTGGGCTCCTCTGCCCAATCGCCCGCGGGTTGCCGCACCGTCCGCCACAGCGTGCCCGTGGGTGCGAACTCCGCCGGCCCGGTAACTGTATTGCCGTCGGGCAACGTCCCTACCGTTCCCGGCCTTGCTTCGTCGAAGGTGAACAGGTAGCAGATTTCGGCCAGGCTGCTGTCTTGCCCGGCGGCCGAGCGCGCGAGCGGATCGTGCTGCCGGCTGAAATTCCTGACAAACAGCACCAGCCCCGGCCGGGTCATCAGGCGCACCTTGCCGGGGCCCGACAGCTCGGGCTCGGCGGTGAAGCGCAGCACCGGGCCCTCGGTGCCGACCAGCGCCTCCGCAGTGCCGATGGTCGTGTACCTGATCGCGATATGATCGGTGCCTTCGTCCGAAGCCGTCGCGATAAGCTCCGAAAGGTCGCCGGAAGCCGGCAATGGCTGCCAGTCTGTGTCTTCCGGCGTGTAGATTCTTGCCTCGAGGGTTACATCGCCGTAGGTGGAGATCCAGAAGCGGGCGCGTTTCGTTTTGAATCTCAATTTGAAGTCGAACGTGCCCCCGGGGTACGATACGGTGCACCATTCGTTCGAGAAGTAGTCGATCCCGAGGTTGATCAAGTCGTCTCGAGTAGCTATTTCGATAGTGACCGGGCCGGGCGGTCGAATGCTTTTCGTGAAGGCGGCCGCGAAGTCGCGGTGCAGTTGGTCCATTGCCGTTTGGGCGGTGGCGGTTGTGTCGGTGCGCGCCTCGCCCTGCCGCCACGCAGAGATGCCCGACCTCAGGATCATTGTGAGGCAGAGGCCCAGGATCGACATGACGGCGAGCGATACCATCACCTCGGCGAGAGTGAAGCCGCGAGTATCATTCCGCATCAGAAGCGTAGCTCCTCCTGCTGGTAAACGGACGTCGGGGCGGAGTAGCCGATCTTCAGGCCGCGCAGCATCGGCGACGTCCACGCCCTGACCTCGCCGGTCTCTTCGTCGACATAGTCGGAATTATATTTGAAGTAGATTCGCAGCTCGAGTCTGTCGCCTTCGATGTCTATTCTGTTGTACTTGGTAGTGCCGTCGAGGGGCATGTCGAACTTGAGGATGGTTGGGCCTTTGTGTGCGGCCCGCGCCGCCTTATCATTAGCGTTCACGGGCTCGCCATTCTCTACATCCTCCCAGGCGGGCTGGCCGTCGACGCGTGCGAGGATGAAAATCTGGGTGCCGCTTTCGCGCGCGGTGTCGACCTCGGTGTCGCTCATTTCCCAGGTATCGTCCGCCCCGCCTTCGGGGTCCGGCCCTTCGACCCAGTTTATGCTTTCCCAGCGCGCTCCTCGAATGGTGCGGCTGATCTCGAGGTAGGCGGGGTTGCCTTCGATGTTGACGTCTTCGATTTTCCAGGCAAACTTGCCGGTGTCGGGGTCGATCGGCAGGCGATCATCGTAGCGGGGTTCGTAGAGCCGCACAATGCTCTTTTTCAGATCCTCGTCCGCGGGCGCGCCCTCGTCGTCAAACTCAATGTCATCGAGCTTGACATGTGGCGTTCCGAACCGGCGGCGGAGGTACTTGACGCCTGCGAAGTAGGGTCTTTTGATCGTTTCGTTGTTGCCCTCCTCTTCATCGTGGCCTTTGCCGGTGTAGCCGATGATCTCCTGCGTTTCGTCGTCGGCTACGAGGAGGTAGCCGCGATGGGGGAAGTTGGCGTTGGATTCCACGTAGAGCCTGTCGTCGTCGGTGGCCGGCGGCTCTGCCAGCAGCGTTGAGACAATGTGATAAAGGGGCGTGACCTTGGAGCCGAGAATGTGGCTGTCGGGCGTTGTGCCCAGGCATCCGCGCTGCACGATTTGCAGCTCGACGATGTTGGCGATGAGCTGGGGGTAGTACCATGTGTCTTCGCCCTCTTCGTTCTCTGCCGGGTTGTCATACTGATCCAGTAATTGGGTGGGTGTGTGCTCTGCCGCCGCCAATCCCATCAGGCCGCGTTGGATGCCGGTGAATTCTCCGCCGTCCAGCGACTCGTACGATATCATCTCCATCCGCGTGCCGCCTCCGCTGTAGCCTCCTTCGGTTGTGATGACATATCTGCCGTCTATGACCTCGGTGTTGGGGTCCTCTCGCACTTTCCCATCGAGGAGCCCCGCATCGATCAGTTGCTGCACGGCCGCGTCGCTCAGATCGATGGTCGAGCCGGTTTGTTTCTTGCCCGCGAGGTGCGAGTAGATGGTGAGGTATCCGCCGTCTTTGCAGAATCCTGCTTCTTCGGGGCTGATCCCGGGCTGATCCTTTTCTTTCCACTCGATTCTTTTGTCGCCTGCGGCGATGGTATCGTCTATGTATACATTGGACGCTGGTGCGCATACGGCGAGCCCGGTTTGTCTTTCCTGAACGTTATGGCGGAAGAGCGTGCGGTAGTAGATGATCTCGCCGCCGATTTGCGCATAGCCCTGCGTGGGCCAGGTCTGCACTCCCCAGCCAAGCTGGAACTCGGGGTCCCAGAAGTTGGGGAAAATGATGAACATCCGGCCTTGATAGTTCGAAGATAGTTCTTGCTGGGTCAGCCGTGCAGGCGTTATGCTGCTGTCGCCGTTGCTGACCTTGAACTCATCGATGGTGGCTTCGGCGGGTCTGTCCATCTTGAAAGGATTGGCGTCCTTTTCTTTATAGTCACAATATGCCTTTGGCCCGGTGTTGGTGCCGATGCTGAAGAACTCACCGAGATTGAACTCTCCGCATGGGAACTTGAGCATCCGCGCGTCCTTGCTCAGGAGGCATGGCTTGGGCAGACGGGATTTGAAACTGACGAATCGCCGGTCGGACGAGACGGTGTGGATGATCGCCTCGCGCAGCCCGGGCCGGAGGTTGTCGTCGATGATGGTTACGGCGTCGCCGGGGCCCGGCCCGCCGGGGACGCCGCTGTGACCGATTCGGTACACCGGCCAAACCTGGCTGCCGGCCGAATGATCGTACGCGACCGGATCGAACTGCCGGCGCATTGTGTAGCCGGGGCTCGTGACCATTCCCACGTCGACGAGGAAATCGGTGCCCGGCTTGTGCGTGTAGCTGATTACCTCGTTGCCGATTCGGACGTAGTTTCTCGGGCTGCTGCTGATGCCGAAATGGCTTGCGGCCTTGCCTATGTCTTCGCTGGCGGTGGCGAAATATCGCGGGGTGGGGCAGCCGCGATTTTCGGTGATGTAGATCGAGATGGACACTACGGGCGCTCCTGCGGGTATCTCCTGAGGAACGGTGCTGACGCCGGTGAAACCTCCGACGGCCTCTTCGGGGCCGAATCCTCCGGAGTGGATGTCGATGCCTCGCATGGCCTGTGGGCCTACGGCCTCCCCTTCGCCTTCGCCTTCTCCTTCTCCTTCCCCT
>JABMSA010000625.1 GCA_013202185.1 Planctomycetota bacterium | reverse complement strand
TGGTTGCTGCCTGAAAGGATGCGAGAAACCAACTTGACATTCCAATGAGAGCGTGCTATACTTCTACCGTCCGGCGAAGCGGAAGCGGGCTCCGCTGGAGAGCGACCCGCCAAGGAATAGCCGGATCAGGGCAGACGCACGGCGTCGGGGGGAGCTTCCCAGCTCCCCCCAGCCCGCTGGCCTGGCACAGCACAAATGCGGTGTTCTGCCATGCCTTGAAAACTCCGGGGTCTGGGGCAGAGCCCCAGTCGGGCCGAAGGCCCGAACGATTCCGATGTTCACCGTAGCCGCTGTGGCTTACGGTGTGTCCAAGCGATTCGGGACTATACAAGTCGTGATTGGTCTTATTACGCTTGTTGGTTCTTCTCTTGGCATATGGTATTCTTCATTCTTCATAGTCAACGACTTCAGGAAAGATGTAAACAAATTTCAAGCCACGATGGACGAACGTATAGAAAAACTCGAAGCACAACACGCCAAAACCGCTGAGCCCGAGGCCCAACAACAAGAACAAGTCAGACCCCCTGAAGGCCCATAACCTTCCCGGGATCCACAAGCGCACAACCCGAAGAAAGTGTGGTTAGAAAGATGTTCGTCGCGATCGAAGGCTGCATCGCCGCTGGTAAGTCTACAACCGCCCGAATGCTGGCGGACACACTTGGCTTGCAGGCCCTCCTCGAACAGACTAGTGTTCACCCTTTCCTGGACAGCTTCTATGCGGACCCAGATCGGTACGCGCTTGAAACCGAGCTTGGCTTTGTTCTTCTTCATTACCACCAGCTTCACCCCTTGGGGGCCGGCATTCCTGTGATAGCCGATTTTTCCCCGGTCAAGGATCTCGTCTTTGCTCGGATGAATCTCTCCGGGAACGATCTGGCCCTCTTCGAACACTTGTACGCCGACCTTATCAACAGGATCCCCAAGCCGAAGATCGCTATTTTTCTGGACCCGCCGATAGAAGAGCTTGTGCGGAGAATGCTGGAGCGGAAACGTCCTTATGAGACGAATGTTCCCGTGGAGTATCTCCGCAGATTGAGGAAACACTACGATTCTCATATGGACGAACTGGCGGAAGAAGTTCGGGTGGTCAAGGTGGTCCCAGGCGAATGCAGGGAAACAGTTGCGGAGAAAGTCCTGGAGATTGCGCGGCCGCTAATGGGCCGCGAGTCGTAATGTATCCCTCTTCCCCTTTCTCACCACACGGGCAAGATCGGAATCCATCCGTAACGGTCGCACAGCTCTTTCGTAAGCCTTGTCTTGCCCGAACGCGGGAGGCCTGTCAAACAGACTCTCCTGACGTGTTTGGCGCCCCGATGCACTCATCGGCCCACCGCATTGAAGCAGGAGCCTTTGGGACGATCATGTAACCTTCGTCTTCTGCGCCAATGCCCTCGTAATCGTCCGCCAAATAGAAATACCCGACGAGAGCGGACGTCACTGCGTCGAGTTCGTCGTGCGTCATTTCCCCGCTTATCTCGAAACCAAATTGTTCAAGACCTTTCCTCAGAAGATTCTGATCCAGTCCTTTGCGGGGAATGTTGAGGATATCCTGGGCCGCACCGGGGTACGACTCTATCACAGGAATGTTGCGTTCCCGAAGCTTGGCAGCAAGCTCGATTCCTCGTTGTGTGAGGCCCTGCATATGGCGAATCAGCGCCGGATATACTGGTATGTGCCTCGACCAAAGGATTCGTTCGGCGTTCCGAACGATGCCGCCGGCCTCCCGGCATGGGCTGTCATCAGAAACGGTTTGTCGTCCGCGTGGAAGGAACAGGGGAGCGTCAATAGATACAAGGTCCGGTTTTGCGGCGATGGTGGCTTCCAGGATCTCCTCATCGTGATATAGCACGTGCGATTCGACAAGAGAACCCTCGCAGCGCACCCAGCCCGTTGGGTTCTTGGGCTTGCCGCGGAGATCGATGCCCACCACAACAGGCCATCGACGGAAAGTGCTATCAAACGCTGGGTACAACCGGTTGGATCCCGGCTGCCTTTCGTGCCAGTCTTTCCGCAGACGGGAGAAGCTGGCAGGGCAATGGTTTGTGCATTTGCCGCCGGCCCGGCCGAGCACGAGGGACTCGTTCATGGGCATCGCCTCGTCAGCAAGACGTTGGTACACGTGCTGAGCCAGTTGTGCAAGCATCTCCACATCATAGCGATTGTACAGAAGCAACTCATGGTATGCAGACTCGTCACCATAAAGAGCTTTTGACCATAAAACAACCGCCTGCCCCCCATCAACACCTTCGAGATTCTCAGGACGAGAGAGTCCGAGCTGCTCCTCCGAAGCCTTCTGTCCGCCTCGGATGCCGGCTTTCCGGAGAACATAGAGCAGATCAATATGAGCTTTCGGGTCAGGACATCTCTCAAAATGCGCCCTGAGAAAAGGAATATCGAAACGACGTCCGTTGAAAGTGACAACTGCGGATGAGTTGTCTATCAGCTCCCATAGTTCATCAAGTGGCTCCGGCCATACCCATTGGTACAACTCCCCTTGGAAAAGAGCGCCTATCACTGTAACGTAATTAGCTTCCTTTGAGAGCCCGGTCGTCTCGATATCAAGGTAAAGGGCGTGTCCCAGGCACTCGGGAAACAGCCGCCAGTGCTCTTCCGCTGGAAGTCGAGAGAGAAAGAAATCGTAGTTCGCCTTGTCGAGAGCCTGTTTGGACTTCTGGATTACGTCCAGCCACTCTTGCGCAAGAGAACTGCTGACATAACCATCGCGAAAAATGTCGGTCTGGCGCTCATTACTTCGGAGGAGGTCTCTGGGATCAATCCCTTCACGAAGCGCAGACTCCATATCTCCCCAAGTATGGGTCCCGTTTTTCCAAAGAAGGCGCTCCCTTACTTCACCAATTCCCCTTATGTGGCGAAAGGTTTTCTGTATCATGGTAACGCAGATCCAAAAGAGACACAAGCACTGCACCGATGCTTCGCCAAATTATACCAAGAAAGTTCCGAGTTCTCAAAGCGCTTTTGGGCGCAAGGAACCTGCCCGTACGGCGTATCCAAATCTGTCTCCAGGACTCCTCCGGTGCCATTCGCCATTCCCATCGAAAATCCCCTGCCATTTGCGCGCCAACAAGTATATAATAGCCGGTATACGGCGGCGGCTTTCGTTCACGTGCGTATTGCGGCATGCGTGATCCGGGCCTGGTCGGATTGTCAAGGAGAAGATGCATGCAGGTTCAGGAAATACTGCAAGGCCTCGAGTACAACAACGAATCGAAGTTCCCGCGAAGAGCACTGGAAGCTGCGATTGAGCAGCGTGAGGAGATCACGCCGCACTTGCTGGAAGTCATCGAACGGGCCGGGGCGGATCTCGAGGGCGTGATAGTCGAAGAATACATCCTCGATGTTTTCGCGATGCTTCTCCTGGCGCAGTTCCGCGAGCCACGAGCGTACCGGCCACTCCTCAATCTCTTTGCCAGGCCCGAAACCAGCACGCTTGCCGCAAACCTCACCGGCAGTATGGTCACTGAAGAGCTTGGCCGAGCTCTGGCGAGCGTGTGCGGCGGCGACATCGAACCCATAAAGGAAATGATCGAAAACCCGGAGCTGTACGAGTACACACGCAGCGCCGGGTTCGACGCGCTGCGGACGCTCGTCAACTGCGGCGAGGTACCGCGCGATGACGTGATGGCCTATCTCAAGGGCCTTTTTCACGGCGGGCTCGAGCGCGAGCAGTCGTACGTGTGGGTCGGCCTCGTGGACTGTTGCCTGGACCTTTATCCGGAAGAAGTTCTCGAAGAGATCGCCGCTGCCTATGATGCTCACCTCGTCGACAGCTTCTGTACTTCTCCGCGGGATGTCTGTCAGAGCTGCCGCGAAGGCAAGCAGGAGGTGCTCGATAGACTCGAGGGCAACCCGCGTTATCAACCGGTTGAAGACGTCGTTGCGGAGATGGAGTGGTGGGCGTGCTTCAATCCGCCGCCGCGACCTCGCGGGCGGCCGAAAAAAGGCGAGCTCAAGCGGGCGCATTCGGGCGTGATGTCCGGCAATGTACCGCTCACTCGGCCGGGCCCGACACCTGCTGCGCCCGTCATGGAGAAGAAAGAGAAGATCGGCAGGAACTCGCCCTGCCCGTGCGGCAGCGGCAAGAAGTACAAGAAATGTTGCGGTGGATGATCCGTCACTTGGCCTGTGCTGCCCGGCGCCTGTCGCTACCGGTCAACGGCATTGACCTAAGTGCTCTGGTCCCTAAATACGGTAACGTATTCTCATGTCTCGATTCTGCAGGGCGCTCGGCGATGGCATTGTAGAGACGGGCCGGTGGCCCGT
>JABMSA010000624.1 GCA_013202185.1 Planctomycetota bacterium | reverse complement strand
ATGTGATGCTGACCGCCGCATTTGAGAACAAGATGCAAGGCTTCATCGGCGGGGCACAGGGAGTCAAGTACGGCTACGACGCAAGGACGGAGATTCTGGGAACCGAAGGCATCATCATGGTAGGCCACATGAACGACACTTCGGTTGTGACCTGCACACAGGCGGGTGTGCGGCAGCCAATAGTGAAGAGTTGGATGGACCTGTTCTTCGATGCTTACCGCGCCGAGGATGAGGATTTCGTCAGGTGCATCCTCGAAAACCGCGCCCCGAAAGCGTCAGGAATTGACGGTCGGCGCGCTGTGGAAGTGGTCAACGCCGGGAACGAATCCTTGCGCACAGGAACCCCCGTAAAACTGGTGAACTAACATATGTTAGCAGCAACTTACACGCAGGGAAAAGGCTTCGCGATTACCGATGTGCCGAAGCCGGAAATACATGCGGATGAACTGCTTGTGCGAGTGCATGCCACGGCGATCTGCGGCACGGATGTGAAGATCGTGCGCAACGGCAGCCGCCGTGCCAAGGATGGACAACGGCTTGTGCTGGGGCATGAGTTTGTCGGAACAATAGAAGCCGTGGGCTCCGGCGTGACCGGATACAAGACCGGTATGCGGATTGGTGTGGCGCCGAACTTCGGCTGTGGCAGGTGCGAGGCATGCAAACTGAACATGGCGAACATGTGCGCCGACTATTCGGCGTTCGGCATAGATATGGATGGCTCGCACACTGGATTCGTGCGGGTGCCCGCGGCAGTCATAGCGCAGGGGAACATAGCGGTACTGCCTGAGAACGTGGCGTGGGATCAGGCCGCTCTAGCCGAGCCACTCTCCTGTGTCTTGAACGGCCAGAACTCGGTGGATCTGAAAGCCGGCGAATCGGTTGCAGTCTATGGCGCAGGGCCAATGGGCCTGCTTCACGTGGCGCTTGGCGCGGCGCGCGGCGCAAACCCGATCGTCGTGGCTGATACGAATGCCGAACGTCTCGGCAAGGCAAAAGAAGTGGGGGCAACCGTGACAGTGGACAGCAGCCGCGAATCCGTACCGGAACGGGTCAAAGAGGCAACCGGCGGTCGCGGCCTCGATATTGTGTTCACTGCTGTGTCCGTGGCTCAGATAGTGCCGGAAGCTCTTCAACTGCTTGCTCCGTTCGGCCGTATCTGTCTATTTGCTGGTTTACTCAAAGGCAAGTCCGAGGTCACTCTCGATGCGAACCTGATTCACTATCGCAATCTCGTTGTTACAGGCACAACCGGCGGCTGCAATGCCGACTATCGCGCGGCCATGGATCTCATTGTGTCCGGTCGCGTTGATGTGCGTCTCGTGATCTCGCATGTCATGCCGATGTCGAAGATGGGCGACGCATATGAGCTGGCGCTTGCGGGGAAGGGACTGAAGATTGTTATGAGAGGCGAGTAATGTCCAATATCGAACGCTCAACGTCCAATTCTCACTTCAGTCGCACACTTGGACATTCGAAATTGAGTGTTCGATATTGGACATTGAGTTCCTTTTCTGAATTGAGGCGGAGGATGTCATGACGAAGGAATTGTTGGTCGGCGTGGACATAGGCACCCAGGGCACAAAGGCGGCGCTGTTTGATGCGTCGGGGCGCTGTCTCACCAGGGCATTCGTGAAGTCGCGGCTTCGCCGGCCGGGTTCGGGAATGGTGGAGGAAGATGCGGACCGGCAGGTCGCTTCGGTCTGCGAGACGATAGCGAAGTGTGTTCGAGGCGCGCGGGCCGGTCGGACCGCTGTCGCCGGCATCGGCATTGCCGGACAGATGGCCGGCGTGATCGGCGTCGGTAAAGACGGCCGCGCCGTGACTCCGTACGACTCGTGGCTGGATACGCGCTGCGCGCCGTATATCGAGCAGATGCAGAACGCTGCCGGCCCGGAAATCACGCGCAAGGCCGGCGGCCCGCCGAGCTTCAACCACGGGCCCAAGATTCTGCGTTGGAAGCGGGAGTTTCCGCGCGTTTTCAAGCGTATCGCCTCCTTCGTCCAGCCCGGCGGCTACGCCGTAATGCGCCTGTGCGGCCTGGACGGCGCTCAGGCGTTCATCGATAAGAGCTATCTGCACTTCAGCGGTTTCGCCGACAACCGGAAGAATCGCTGGGATGCCGCGCTGTGCGCGAGATTCGCGCTCGATCCGGCTAAACTGCCCGCAATCGTGGATTCACATGCGGTTATGGGCGAACTGACCGCTGCCATGGCCGCGAAGTGCGGGCTGAAGCCTGGCGTGCCGGTGATTGCCGGCTGCGGCGACACAGCCGCCTCGTTCCTGGCCTGCGGGGCCACGCGGGAAGGAATCTGCGTGGATGTCGCTGGCACGGCTTCGGTGTTCGCGGCCACCACCACCGACTTCCGAGCCGACGTTCGCGCCGGCGTACTGGGGTGCGGCCGCGCCGCGACGCCGGGGCTGTGGCATCCCTACGCCTACATCAACGGCGGCGGGATGAATTTGGAATGGTTCCGGCGCGAGTTCGGCAATGGCCTGGATTTTGACGCGCTGAACCGCCTGGCGGCCAAGATCGCGCCTGACGCCTCGGATCCCCTATTCATCCCGCATCTGGCCGGCCGCGTGTCGCCCGGCTGGCCGCGCCTGCGTGGCGCGTGGGCCGGGCTCACGTGGACGCACGCCACGGGCCACCTCTATCGCGCGATTCTCGAAGGCGTGGCGCTGGAGTACCGGCTCTACAAGGAGGCGCTGATGGCGCTCTATCCGCGCCTGAAGGTGCGCGAACTGCGCATCACGGGCGGCGGCGAAAAGAGCGCCGTTTGGAGCGTTATCAAGGCGGACGCGCTCAACTGCCGCGTTGTGCGGATCGCGGCCGGCGAAGGCGCGCCGATGGGCGCGGCCATGCTCGCCGGGTTTGGCGTGGGACTCCTGGACGATTTGAACCAGGCCGCCGCGAAGTGGATCGCCATCGGAGGCACGACCGGCCCGAATCGCAAACTCTCGCGGCTGTACGAAGACCGCTATCGCCGATATGTCGACTTGTTGAACGCGATGAACGAATGGAGCGAAGAATGAGCAGGAGCGCCCATACGAAAGCCACGAAACCGACTATGTACTTCATTGGCGTCACCACCGCCAAGTCCTCGATCATGAAGGTCTTTCCCGAGTGGGCCGAGGCCCTCAAGCTCGGCGATTGCGAGATCCGGGGGATGGACTTCAAGCAGCATGACGACCCGGCCCTGTACCGCGAGGCGGTGACGTTCATCAAGAGCGATCCGCTGTCGCTCGGCGCGCTGGTGACCACGCACAAGCTGGACCTGCTGAAGGCCTGCCGCGACCTGTTTGACCGGCTCGATCCGTTGGCCGAGATGATGCACGAGATCAGCAGCATCTCCAAGGACAACGGCCAACTCGTCGGCCACGCCAAGGATCCGATTACCAGCGGGTTGTCGCTGGATGCCTTCCTGCCGGCGAATCACTGGGCGAAGACCGGAGCCGAGGTGCTGCT
>JABMSA010000623.1 GCA_013202185.1 Planctomycetota bacterium | reverse complement strand
TACTTCTTCTGCCGCAAGATGATGTTTTTGAAATACTCCTGCGGCGTGGTTGTGCTGCCCGGCGGCTTCGGCACAATGGACGAGCTGTTCGAATCGCTCACGCTGATACAAACAAGCAAATACCCGCGATTTCCGATGGTGCTGATGGGCAAGGAATACTGGCAGGGCCTGCTCGAGTGGCTCGAGGAATCGATGCTCGCCGACGGCAACATCAGCCCTGAAGACATGCACACGTTCACCCTTACCGACGACCCCGACAAGGCAAGACAGGTGATAAAGGATCACTACGACAAGTCGCTCGCCGGAGGAATCATGCCCCGGATCGGCCCGGCGGAGTAACCTGCACCCGCCACATCATGCACAAGGAGGCGCAAATGAACAGGCACGGCAAATGGATTCTGATCGCGACAACTTCCGCAGTGCTGGCGCTCAACAGCGGCTGCATCTTCTTCCACGGATATACCAGGGGAAGGCCCATCGACGACGCAGCCTTCAGCGAACTGATTGTCGCGCAGGATGAAGAGGAGGACGTCGAAGAAAAACTCGGTCTGCCCGACGCCATCATACCCCTAAAGGTCGGCACCATCTTCCGCTACGACTACACCAAGACCAACACCTTCCTCCTCCTGATCATCGGCCACACCAGCAGGCAAGACGACAAGGTGTACATGATCTTCAACGACGAGGGCGTACTGGCCGACAAGAAAGCGCAATCCCTCACCAAGGATCTGGGCTGGCGGCTATGGCCGTTCGGCAGGTGATTCGCCCCCTCGCCTTCAATCACCGCCCAGAAATTCGCAAGCCGGACAAGCGCGAGGTTTGTCGTGCAAGAAGCTCCGCGTTGGCGGCGGCCCGGCCCTCGCCGGAATCGGCAACGAGTTTTTTTAAGAAAAATGCTGCAAAAACTTGACTTGGGCCGGTTTTCGGTGTATAATTGCAATGGCTGAAAAAAACAAGGGCTATAAGGCACAAGGAGAAGTCCAAATGTTTGTCAGATCCATTCTTGTATTCTTGATTGTTGTCGGAGTTGCTTCGCTGTGCGCTGCCGAGTCTTCGAGCGCCAGCTACGTGCTCGAGCGGTCCGTGATGGGCTCGGCCGGAGGGCCGGCCTCCTCGGCAAGCTACTCGATGAACTCCACGCTCGGGCAGTCTACGCCCATCGGCGAGAGCAGCTCGGCAAGCTACGGGCTGGGCGCCGGATACTGGTACGACACGATCGAAGCGGCCCGCTTGGACGGCGACGCGGACGGCAACTGCTTTGTCAATATCCTCGATCTGATCCTCGTTCGCAACAATCTGGGTGGTAACACCCTCAGCGATCCCGTTGCCGCTGCGTGCGACATGGACGGCAACGGCTTTGTCAATATTCTGGATATGCTCACAGTTCGCAATGCTCTGGGAACCTGGTGCGAATGACATTTTAACATTGTCCTTACCGAAGGACGAGGCGACGTTTAAGCTTACCGCGCAATAAAGACGCGTGTATCATTTAGCGGGTTAAGATCCGCTCGAACCACGCATTCAGACGTGAGTTCCTTACTAGTCGCCTCGTCCTTCCTTCATTTCGCCACCCGTTTCAGCAGCATCCTCGCCCAACCTCGAAGCGCGCCGCGCGTTCATCGCTCCCCCAATGCGGAAAACGCACTTGACTTGCCGGCCCGTGGGACTATAATATATGGCATTGCTGTTTTGTGCCCTGGGGGTAGTTGTGGACCGTTGAGCTTCAGACAAAGGAGACCGGGATGAACTGTCTTTTTTCCGGCGGCCAGGTGGTGGACCTCGCAATCAGGATCGAAAAAAGCGGCGTGGCCTTCTATGAAAAGGCAAAGGCGAAAGCCGAATCCGAAGAAGTCGCAAAGATCTTCGAGCACCTGATCGGCGAAGAAAAAAAACACCTCGAGACGTTCCAGACACTGCTCAAAGACATTGAGCTTGTCCGGCCGCCAGAGCAGTATGAAGGCGAATGGGATGCCTACCTGGCCGCAGCCGCCGAGGAGCATGTCTTCAGCGACGACGCCCTCGCACAGGAAGCAATGGCCCGCATAGCCGGCCAGACAGACGCAATCCAGTTCGCGATCGGGTTCGAGAAGGACTCTATTCTCCTTTTCCACGAGCTGAGCGGGCTCGTCTGTGGAAAGAACAAGGACGTGGTCGACAGGCTCGTCAAGGAAGAACGGGAGCACCTTCGGAAGCTGTCCGAACTGAAAAAGTCCCTCGCGAACGCCTGACGCGATGGTCGAGCGGCCGGCGAGGCGCAATCGGCTGTTTGTACGGACTTCACGGAGAATCGCGCGTGATCCGTGCCGTTGTGGTTGCGTGCATCGCGGCGGCCCTGTATCCCGCGTTTTCGTCGGTTGCAGGGTTCGGCGCGAGCCTATACAACATTGAGATTGCCAGGATGACGGCCTTCCCCGCTCTGGTGGGTATCGCCGCAGCTATAGCCTGCAAGAAGCACGAGCCGCTGGCTTGCTCGGCGGCGGCCGCATCGATCGCCGCGCTGATTGTTGGCCTGGCCGGGCTCGTGTGGCGCGTCGCGTTTGCCGGCGAAGTTCCTGCGCTGCCTGCGGCGGCGCTGGTAAGCGGGCACGCCGCACGCGGCATCATCGCGTTCTTTTTCGGCTTGGGCGGCGGGCTGCCGGCAACGTTTGTGTTGGCGTTTGTGGCAAAGCCGCAGCAAACGCCGCGCCGCTACAAGATGGCAATAACCGCCGGGGCGATTGTGATCGTCCTTTGGGCGTGCGTTATCGCTGCAAAGCTCGTGCAGGAAGCCGCCGCACCATGAACGGAGAGCAGCCCGGCGACCAGGACGATTCACATGTCAAGATACGGATCGACGACGACGATTGAATGATAACCCAACGTTCGGGAAACACAACTGAAGAAAGGAGATGATAGTGGCTAAGAAAGGCGTACCGCGCGGCAAGGGCAAGCAAAACAAGCACCACAGTTGCAAGCCGCCCGGCCACAGAAAAAACCGGAAGAAATACTAACCAGGCGTATCGGCTTTCATTATCGAGACCGCGGCGTTGAGGACGTCCTCCGTCGTGATCTCTTTCATGCATCGATTGTCGCGGCACTTCCTCTTGCTGCACGGGCGGCAAGGCAAATCAACGGTGAGCTTTCGGTGGCGATTGCCCAGCGGGCCGTAGATGTTGGGGTCTTTGGGCCCCATCATTGCTACCGTGGGCGTGCCGAGCAGCCAGGCGATTTGCGTGGGGCCTGTGTCGGATGCCACGAACACCGCCGCCCGCCGTATCAACTCGATCAGTTGCGAAAGGCCAAGGCCCGAAACCTGCACAACGCCCGTCGCCTGGGATGCGATGCAGCTCACAAGCTGCTCCTCGCCCGGCCCGGCCGACAGCAGCACCGGCAGGCCGCGCTCCTGGAGGCCCCGCGCCAGCTCGGCGTAGTTGCCCGTCGGCCATTGCTTGTACGAGCCAAACTTGCTCACGCCCGGGTGCATCAATACAAACGGCCCATCGATATTCGCGCCTTTCAGTAGGTCGTCGGCCGCGTGTGTGTCTTCGGTCGACGCCGGCGGAAACACGGCCTTCGCCTCTTCGACGTCTGCGCCGATCGCCTCGAGGAGCGCCAGGTTGCGCTCGACCTTGTGAAGGGCAGGGTCTACGGCTATCGCGTGGTCGAGGACCATGTGGCTGCGCTCGCGGCTGCACGGAGGGGCGAATCCGATCTTGCATTGCGCGCCCGACGCCGCCGCCACTGCGGCGCTGCGCAGGTTGCCCTGAAGATCGACGACAAGGTCGAGCCGCTTCGAGCCCAGCCGGCGCCGGAACCGCCAGATATCGATGAGTGCGCCAAGGTGGCCGCGCTTGATGCGCTTGTGCCAGGTCTTGCGCGGCACTACGATCAGCTCGTCGAGCTGCGGGTGCCCCTTCAGCAGTTCGGCCGCCGCCTCTTCGACCGCCCAGGCAATATGAGCGTGTGGGCAGTGCCGCCGCAGTGCGGAGAGCGCCGGCAGCGCATAGGCAACATCGCCCAAGGCGCTGAGCCTGATGATCAGTATGCGGTGTTGCACGCAAGGATCGAGGGTGATCATGAGCCTACCCAAACACCCGCCAGCTCAGGGAATGCATTGCAACGTTTCGACGGCAGCTTTTCAGTATAGAGGAAACGTCTTCGCCGAAGATCGGATCGCCCGAGCGATAGGCCTTGAGGAAGCGGCGCCGGTCGTCGTCGTCGATCGGGGGGAGCGCGCGCTGCATCTTCATTATCGAGCGGTTCAGCCGCCTGATGTTTTGCGCCCGCAGTCGCTCGGGGAGATCGGCCCGGATGAATGACTTGTCGAGGTCGATGAGAAACACGTCCACGCCGGTTGTCGTTCGGCGGATGAGGATGTTTCTGGCCTGGAGGTCGGCGTGGTAGAGGCCGGCGTCGTGCATTTTTCTGATGGCCTTGGCTACGGCATCGATGATGTCGCGCTTTTCGCTGAGGATTTCGCGAGGCGGCGTTGCAGGCAGCCAGCATACGTATTCGGCGAGGTCGATGGCGTCCTGTATCTCTTCGGTCACGAGGCTGCACGTCCAGAGCAGGCGCTTGGCTTCGATGATCGCCGCCACCGCCCTGGCCACCGGAATGCCCCGCTGGGCGGCGTCCTGGCCGATCCGTATCTCGGCCATCGCTCGGCGCGGGGTGAGGTGTTTGTTCTTGTTGACGAATCTGAGCACGCCGCCGCGGCGGTACTCGCGGATGAGGAGGTCTGCGCCGCCCGGCATCGGGAGCCGCCTGATTGCCGCCCTGCCCCGCCCCGCCTCAGGCAGCTTGGAAATACTCTCGGCGGCGAGCCGCTCGATATACTCCGGCAGCGCCACTATGGTTCTGCTGCCGTTTTGTCGCAATTCAAACCCGGGAGGGAGGTGTTGGGCGAGGTTCACTGTTCTGCCGACAAGCTCCGGGCCGACGGCCGGCCGCCGGTTTCAAGTTGCTCAGTTAGTCAGTTGCTGGCTCTCTTCCGGCTCTTTAGTATAGCGGCGGCCGGGGTCGAAATCAAAACAATTCGGATGGGGCGGTGCATTGCCGGGCGCACGATGCAAAATGGCAGGTGCGCTCAACGCGCACCTGCCATTTTCGCGTGGCAAATCGAAAGGCCCGCAGGGGCGTTGCCGGCGACTTGGCTTGCACCGTCCCGCAGGACGGTCGCAATCGGCCGAAGCCGCCGGCATCGCCGGCGTTCGGGAGAAGGGCGCTTTATTTGTTCATGCTCATCAGGAATTCGGCGTTGGTTTGCGTCCGTTTCATTTTCCCGGCTAGCAGTTCCATGGCGTCGACGGGGCTGTTCATTTCGGCGAGCACCTTGCGAAGGACCCACACGTGGCTGAGTTCCTCGGGGTCCAGCAGCAGCTCTTCCTTACGGGTGCCCGAGCGGAGCACGTCGATGGCGGGCCACATTCTGCGGTCGGCGAGGCGCCTGTCGAGAACGAGTTCCATGTTGCCGGTGCCCTTGAATTCTTCGAAGATTACCTCTTCCATTCTGCTGCCTGTTTCGACGAGTGCGGTTCCGAGGATTGTGAGGCTGCCGCCTTCTTCGATGTTGCGTGCGGCGCCGAAGAATCGTTTCGGCCGCTGGAGGGCGGTGGCGTCTACGCCGCCGGATAGTATCTTGCCCGAGTGGGGCACTTCGGTGTTGTAGGCGCGGCTGAGCCTGGTTATCGAGTCGAGCAGGATTACGACGTCCTTGCCGTACTCCACCATTCGCCGGGCTTTTTCGATGACCATCTCGGCTACCTGCACGTGGCGGCTGGCGGGCTCGTCGAACGTTGAGCTGATCACCTCGCCCTTGACCGAGCGTTCCATGTCGGTCACTTCTTCAGGACGCTCGCCTATGAGCAGCACGATCAGGTCTATCTCGGGATGGTTGTGTGTTACGGCGTTGGCGATTTTCTGGAGCAGGATGGTTTTGCCGGCTTTGGGGGGCGACACGATCAGGCCGCGCTGGCCTTTGCCTATCGGCGAGAGGAGGTCCATCACTCTCGTCGAGATGTCGTTGGGGTCGTGCTCGAGAAACAGCCTCTCGTTTGGGTAGAGCGGCGTGAGGTCGTCGAAGACTATCTTGTCGGTGAGTGCTTCCGGGTCTTCGTGGTTGATCGCTTCGACTCTGAGCAGTGCGAAGTATCTTTCGTTTTCCTTGGGCGGTCGAATCTGGCCGGAGACGATGGCGCCTGTGCGAATGCCGAACCGCCTGATCTGCGACGGCGACACGTAGATGTCGTCGGGGCAGGGCAGGTAGTTGTAGTCCGGCGACCGCAGGAACCCGAAGCCGTCGGGCAGCACCTCCAGCACGCCTTCGCCGAACAGGAGGCCGCTCTCCGCGGCCTGGGCTTGGAGGAGCTTGAAGATGAGGTCCTGCTTCTTGAGGCCCGTGTACTCCGAGATCTTCATCTCCTTGGCGATCTGGATGAGATCCCGGATGGTCCTCTTCTGAAGCTCGCGCAGGTGCAGCTCACCGTCGTGGGAGCGGCCCGACGTTTGCTCGGGGTCGTTTGTAGGTTTCTTCACACGTCCAGCCATTGGGAACTCCGAGGGTCGAAGAGGCGGTCCATTTTCGATTTTCGATTGCCGATTTTCGATTTGCGGATTGCGGATTCGTAACGCTTCAGCCAAGTGCACAATCGGCAATCGGCAATTGAAAATCGGCAATCACTAGAGCCGTGCCCAGGATGGTGCTGGAGCCAAAACGCCCACGCGTCTTGCTGCCACCGTGGACGCTTGTCAGCCAAATGGGACAGGGCTCGACCAAGCGATGGGAAAGGAGGATACGCCCAGTGCCACACACTTCTCAGTTCACGACCATCCCCACTCTTGTCTGCTAGAGTATAGCCGCGGCCCGGGGGCATGTCAAACGTTTTTCTGGGGGCTCAGCGCCTGCCCCGGGAGCGTTTCTTGTCCTTGCGCGGCTCGCGTTCAGCCTGCCGGCGCAGGTGCTCGTCCAACTCGTCCGACGTGACGATCTTGCCCCGCTCGATCAGCCGCAGCGTGGCCGCGTCCACCACGCGGCCCGACGGGGCCACGTAGTCCGGCAGGTCGGCCACGTAGGGGCAGTCCGCGGGGAACACGCCGAGCGCGATGCCGTCGCGGACGCTGAGGCAGTCCGGGTTGACCTCGTGGCGATCCGCGTACACGGTGCAGAGCTTGGCCTCGGGGTCGAAGTACTTGCACGCCCCTTCCCCCACATACACCTTGTCGCCCACGATGTACTTGTCGTTACAGCACCGGCCGCAGCGCCGGCACTTGGCTTCGTACGCGGTTTGCTTGCGCGACGGCGAGCGCTCCTTCTTCCGCTCCACTCAGCGATCCTCCTGCGCGGTGTCGGTCAGCATCTGTCGCACCTGGCTGGCCAGCTTGTCTTGGCCCTCGGCCGACAGCCGGTCCGCGAGGCCCTCTACAGCGTCCGAGGCCGCGGGGTACGCGTCCAGGGCCTTGCGAAGCAGCCCCACGGCCTCATCGCTCCGGCCCAGCATGAGGGCCGCGTGGCCCTGCACGATCAACGCGTGGCCGTACACCGGGGGCACGATCGCCTCGTCGAGCCGCGGCTCGCAGACTTGCGCAGCTCGCTGGGCGTCCCGGAACGCGAGGGCATAGTCCCCCTGCCGCACGCGCGCGATGGCGCGGCGCACGAGGAAGTCGCCCAGGGCCGTGGCGTGCATGGCCTCGTGCTTGGGCACGC
>JABMSA010000622.1 GCA_013202185.1 Planctomycetota bacterium | reverse complement strand
ACGGGATTCTATTACCAAGAGCTGGGGCACCATGCGCTACCGACGCGTTACACGTCGAAGGAACGCGGCTTGCGGTTCCTGAACATGCAGGCCGAAAAGTGTGTTCCCAGTGTACTCCAACTCGATGCGTACCAGGCAGAGGCGGGCGAAGAGAAGAATCAGGGGTGGGGGCGGCAGGCAACGGCCGTGTAGTCGCCACGGAAATTGCATGGCGTACCTTTAAGAGATGAGCCGGATGGGCATCGACGCCATCAAAGACAAAGAGCAAATGCGGAAGGTGTTGAGCAATATTGATGCGTTTATCGAAGCCGCGCGTGAGTACGGCACGTACCCTCTCAGCTCTGCGATCTGAGCCTGTGTTGATGCCCCAGGGGGGCAGGTCTCCACGTCGGGCGAAAGACTATCGATGAAGTTCTTATCTGTACTTCTGGTTGGAGGGGGCATTTGGGCGGCGTATGCGCTCATTGCCGGAGCGCGTCGCCGTGGCAGGCGCCGTCTTGCGTTAGCAAGACCATTTTCGGACGAATGGGCTGAAGCGCTCCGACAGAATCTACCTTTCTATGTGAAGCTTCCGCCTGAGATGCGGGAAGAGCTGCAGCAGGACGTCAAAGTGTTCCTCGCGGAGAAGTCATTCGAGGGGTGTGGCGGCCTTGTCATTACCGATGAGATCAGGGTTATGATCGCGGCCCAGGCGTGCCTGCTGCTTCTGAATCGCGAGGACGAGTGCTATCCGAAACTGCGGTCGGTGCTGGTGTACCCGAGTACATACGTTGCCGGTGGCAAGGGACACTTTGGCGGTGGCGAGGGCTCTCGGTCCGTGCGGTTGGGTGAATCGTGGGGCAGGGGAGTGGTTGTTCTATCATGGAGCAGTGTGAAACAGGGCGCCTTCAACGCTTGCGATGGCCACAATGTGGCCATGCACGAGTTCGCTCACCAACTGGACCAGGAGAGCGGCGCGGCTGACGGCGCGCCGATCCTGGAACGGCGTTCCGCCTACTCCTCATGGGCAAGGGTGTTCTCCAAGGAATTCGATCGCCTTCAGCGGAAAGCACGGAAGAGAAAGCGTAGCGTGCTTGATTCCTACGGCGCCACCAATCCCGCCGAGTTCTTTGCCGTTGCGACGGAATCCTTCTTTGAGAAGCCGGCGCAGCTTCAGAAGAAGCACCTGGAGCTTTACGAGGAGCTGCGAGACTACTACAAAGTCAACCCGATTGAGTGGGTATAGATTCACAACACCCACAAGATATGAAGGAGCTGAATATGATGATCGGACATCGTTCACACGGGTCTCTTGACGGGGGGCAGCGTGTCTTCACCTGTGGGCACAGTTTTCACACATGGGTTCCCGAGATGCTGAGCGACCTGGCTAAGGCGGCGGGCATCAGCGGTCACCACGCGGCAGGAACGTCGTCCATCGGCGGCTCGCGCATGATTCAGCATTGGGACGTGGCGGAGGAGGAGAATGAGGCCAAGAAAGCCTTGCGTGCCGGCACGGTGGATGTTCTGACGCTTGCGTGCATGACTCGACCGGACGAAGGCATCCGGAACTTTGCGATGCTGGCGGTGGAGCACAATCCGGACATCCGCATAACGCTCCAGGAACTCTGGCTGCCTGAGGATCGGTTTCCTTTTGATTCCGCGAACCGAGTGCGCACATCGGTGGACGAATTCAATAGCTCGACGATGGCCGACCTGGATAAATCGCACCAGGCGTATTTCAAGGTGATGGAAGACTACGTCAACGCACTCAACGCCGAGATTGGTAAACAAACGGTCTTCATTGTCCCGGACGCCCAGGCGACGCTGGCGCTCCGAGAGAGGATCATTGCGGGAACCGCGCCCGAGTTGGAGAAACAATCCGACCTGTTCACCGACGCCTGGGGCCATCCGAGTCCGCCATTACGACAGCTCTCGGCCTATTGCCATTTCGCCGTCATCTATCGGCGCAGTCCGGTAGGCTTGCCCATGCCCTCTGTTCCGGCCGACAGCCCGAGCTGGGGCGTCACGCTGGACCGCTTGCTACAGGAGTTGGCGTGGGACGCCGTTAGTTCACATCCATTGAGCGGGGTAGAGGCGCCTTGACGAGTATGGGAACGCCGGCCCAAGATTGCGAGAAGGAGCAATGAAGAAACTCGGTTGGCTCCCCGTGTTGCTT
>JABMSA010000621.1 GCA_013202185.1 Planctomycetota bacterium | reverse complement strand
GGATGGGGGCGCTGGTGTGGGACGGCCGGGCAGAAGACATCCGCGTGCGAATAATGACTGCTCCTGCTGAGGATGACCACGAGCTCGGGCGGGAGAACTTCGCCTACGGACTCCGTTTGGACCGTATCGGCACATCGGCCGGCTACACAGTGGGGTGGGAGGAGCTTGGGAGAGGGGATAAAGTCTTCTTACATCGTTCAGACAACCAGGCTTCGGTGACCAGCGTGCGCAACGAGAAATCGGATGTGGGTCTGGAATCTCTCGAAGGGGAAGCGCTGCTTTCAACGTTTTCTCTTCCCTGGCATGAAAACCCGGTCCTTGGCGCTTTTCGGTCGCGGATGGCGAGTTGGGGAATTTACCAGTATTTCGACACCGGCCGGGATGCGCCTGTGAGAAGGGGGAGCGTTGCGCGCACGGAGAAGCGTGTGGACCCCGACGGGGAGAACCTGGTGTCCGTTCTGCACACGCTCTACACGCAAGATCGGGAGTTCAAACGGGAAATCGACGATGCCATGCGGGCGGCGTTCGGGCCCGACTTTGAAGAGCTGACCTTTCCCCCGGAAGCCGATCAGCGGATTCAGCTTCGCGTTGCCTGGAAGAGCCTGAAACGGCCCCAATCGGCGGCGGATCTTTCCGACGGAACGCTTCGGTTTCTGTTCCTTTTGGCAATCCTGGCCAACCCGGAGCCCCCGGCACTCATAGCCATCGATGAGCCTGAGACGGGGCTGCACCCAAGCATGCTGCCTATCATCGCCGAATACGGGGCCGACGCGTCAACGCGCACGCAGGTTATTTTCGCGAGCCATTCCCCCGAATTCCTGGATTCATTCAGGGAAACAATTCCCACCACAACCGTCGTCGAATGCCGGCATGGCGAAACGAGGATCCGGAACCTGTCCGACGACGCGCTGAACTCGTGGCTGAAGGAATACTCTCTGGGCGAGATTCTTCGCTCCAGTGAGGCAGAGATCATCGAATGAGATTCATCGTGTTCCTTGCCCTCACTTGCGTCTGATGCTTGACGAAATGCTGAGCATGGCAAAACGCGCCGACCTGTAGAACACTCGAATCATAGTCATGTCTTTTCTATTCACTACATCACGCGAGATGCGCGACGCGGGCCTGTCCCAACTCGACATCATCCTGGTAAGCGGCGACGCCTACGTCGACCATCCGTCTTTCGCGGCGGCGATGATAGGGCGCTCTCTCGAGGCCGCAGGCTTCAGCACGGGCATCATAGCACAGCCGGCTTGGAAGTCGCCGGACGATTTTCGGCGGCTGGGCCGGCCGCGCCTGTTTTTTGGCGTAACGGCGGGGAACGTCGACTCGATGCTCGCCCACTACACGGTGGCGCGCAAGCTTCGCCGCGACGATGCCTACTCGCCGGGTGGCGAGGCCGGCCACCGGCCCAATCGCGCCACCATCGTGTATTCCAATCGCATTCGTGAGGCATGGCCCGGGGTGCCGATCATCATTGGCGGCATCGAGGCTTCACTGCGCCGCCTGGCTCATTACGATTTTTGGCAGGACGAGGTCCGCCGAAGCATTCTGCTCGACGCCAAGGCCGACCTGCTGGTCTACGGCATGGGCGAGGCGCAGATCGTTGCCATTGCCCGCCGCCTGCGGCAAGGCGAGCACATACGCCGGCTAACCGACATCCCCGGCACGGTCTTCGAACGCAAGCGAGAGGATCATGTGCCGACCGATAATGCGCTCACAATCCCGTCGTACGAGGAATGCACCGAAAAGCCCGAAGAGTTTGCACGGGCTTTCAAGCGTGTTTATCTCGAGCAAGACCCATCGCACGGCAGGTCGATCGTGCAGCCGCACGGCGACAGGCTGGTGGTGCAGAATCCGCCGGCGAAGCCCCTGAGCACCAGTGAGCTTGACAGCTTTTATGAGCTGCCGTTCGAGCGGCGTTGGCATCCGCAGTACGACGCGGCCGGCGGCGTGCCGGCGCTCGAGACGGTTCGCTTCTCGATCGTGAGTCATCGCGGCTGCTATGGCGACTGCGCGTTTTGCGCGCTTACGTTTCACCAGGGCCGCACAATCCAGAGCCGCAGCACGCAGTCGATCTTGCGCGATGTAAGAGCTTTGGCCCGGCTGCCCGAGTGGCGGGGAGTGATAAGCGACGTAGGCGGCCCCACGGCCAACATGTATGGAACCGGATGCAGCAAGAGCGAGGTGCACTGCCGCAACCGCCGCTGCCTTGCCAACAGGCCCTGCCCCAACCTCCGCGCCGACGCCACGCCACTGCTGAAGATGCTCCGCGCCGTGCGAAGGGCCCCGGGTGTGAGGAAGGTGTTCATCGGCTCGGGCGTGCGCTTCGACCTCTTCCTCGGCGACGACCGCTACCTCCGCGAGCTTTGCAGGCATCACATCAGCGGGCAGCTCAAGATTGCTCCCGAGCACGTGTCTGAGGGCATCCTCGAGATCATGGGCAAACCCGGGCTCGAAGCTTTCGAGGAATTTCGCAAACGCTTTGAAAAGATAAACAAGGAACTCGGCAAGCGGCAGTACCTGGTCTGTTACTATATGTCGGGCCACCCGGGCTGCAGCATCAACGAGATGCGTGAGCTGGCCGATTACCTCCGACGCACAGGGACGCGCCCGGAGCAAGTGCAAGACTTTTACCCCTGCCCAATGACGCTTGCATCGTGTATTTATCACACCGGCATTCATCCTCTCACCGGCGAAGGCGTGTATGTTGCGAAGAGCGACCGCGACAAGGCTGCCCAGCGCCGCCTCCTCAACAAACCCGGCAGGAAGCCGGCCTCACGCCGCAGGGCACGAACAAGCCGACCCGAAAAACGACGGTAGCGGCGGCCGGAGATGACCGGCCTGCCGCTTGATCACATCATTAGCATGTTGAAAACGTAAACGAGCGTCTGGAAGGAGCGCTCGTGGGGCGATGGCTTCACGGATTGAGGATGAGGGAAAGGAGCACGATGATGAGCGCGCCGATGATAAGCTTAGGCAGGATGTTTGAGAGTTTCAATGGATATCTCCTGATTGACTTGGATGCAAAACCAGAGACATCCGTGTCGGGCCGCGAATGAGCGCCGGCATGCGGTGGCGGTGCTCTTCGGCTTCCTTCCTGTGCGGCTTTCACAAGTGATCGTCGGCGATCAGGCCGGCCCTTCCTTCTTTGCATAGAGGCCGAGCCGCCCTCTTGCCTTTTCTTGATCATCAGGACTTTCTGCGCCTTCGATACGCTAGTGCACCCAAGCCAATCGCAACGATGGCCATCGTGGCCGGTTCGGGCACCACTGCGGCAACGGCCGACGCACCGCCCGTTCCGTATGTGTGATGCGTTCCATCTGCCAAGTTAAACATCACGACGCCGTCCGCATCGCTGACGAGGATTACGCCGGGGCTCACCGAGACGTTCTTCGGGTCGGAAAGCGGGCTTTCCTCGCCGCCGCCAAAGGTTCGGAGAATCTCTTCTGTGGCGGGATCGATCTCGAGAACGGAGTTCGTGCCTTGGCTTACAACGTACAGGAGCCCTGCGTCGGAAAAGCCGAGTCCGCCTGGATCGACCAGGCCGGCCGGGTTCAAGGTGTTTGAGTGTGCAAACCCCGAGTTGAGCTTGACAATGTCGTTAGCACCGCTCGAGATAAACATGTTGCCGAACGAATCGAACGCTATACCGGAGGGATTGGTGAGCAAACCCGAGCCGATGTCCATTCTCATCACCAGCGGGTCCAGGACCTCGTGCTCGACCCACACCTGGAAAACCATGTCTGTGCTGCGGTTGACCACGTACAGGAACCGGTCCTCCCCAACCCCGTGGGCCTCCCCGACCCCGAAGGCCATGTTCGATGGCGAGGAGAAGGAGGTGGCGGGCGCAACGTCATCGAGCTTGAGGCCGGTGGCGACATCGATTTGGAACAGCTTGTTGCTCCCGGGAGACGAAGCGAAGAGGTTGCCCGTTTTCGGGCTTATCACAACGTCGTAAACCCCGGTGACTCCGGCAAAGGTCTGCATGGGGTTGCCACTTGAGTCGTACAGTTTCAGATTGGCGTCTCCAGCGTAAAAGCCTATATTCTGCGGCAATGTCGTGCCTGAAGAAGTTCCCCCCGTGAAGAGGGCCGCGCACAATACCAACAGCATCAGCCAAAGCGAGCAATGTTTCATTTGTAAACCTCCGAACTAGTTGTGCAACATATACATGTTGCTGAATGCTTGTTAGGAATCAGAATCCGGACAATCTTGCCCTGGGGGGATCACCCCCTTTGTCAGGTCCACTGAGTAAATGTACCTCTTTTCTTGCAACAAAAGATGTTTCCTGCGAAATTCAACTGTCGTCGCTACAAACCGTCATCTATGCTGATCGCGGGTTCACCGCGCTTCAGTGCGACACCACAAGGAATCGGACGCGAGGGGACGCATCCGACTCCTCGGGCACCAAATCTCCAAACCAGTCGCCTGCTGATCTTGGAGCAAACTGCAAGTTATCATCGGCGGCCCTCCACAATGCCACATTTGGCAGCCGCCTCGCGGCGCAAGCCGCTTTCCCCCTCCTGAGGGGGCCAAGGGCTTTTTGCTTTTCAATCGCCTCCTTGCGGCGAGATAGCTTCGGTGCCGTCGCCTTTTCCGTGGCGAGCGGCGATCGCTCGATCTATGGTGATCCCGACAGCGGGTTCAGTTCGACGCCTAAGGCTTGCCGTTGAAGGGGAGTCCGCCGGCAAGCCCCGGCACATTTTTCTCCAACCAGTCGCCTGCTGTTTTGGAGAACGTTGTCAAAGAATATGATGAATCTGGCCGTGGCTCAGGAGATCTGGAAACTGAGCCACGACCAGATGGCTTCGATAGCTATTGCCACCGGGGCTGATGCGGTTGCCCCGGAAGGCCTGTCATGTTTTCAAAGAATCTGCGACAACTCTGGCTGCAGCTCAGGAGATCTGAAGTCTAGGCAACAGCCAGTTTGGCTTGTATGTCATCGGCGTTACGCAGTGAGAACAGGCGCTCTTCCGAAACGGTGGTCCTGCAATCAGGGCAGTTGTAAAGAACTATCCCCGGCAGATTGCCGAGTTTCTGAACACCGAAAATCTTTGCGTTGTGATGGCGACAAGGCTTTCTATCAGTTTTCATTTCTTGCCTCATTCGGCTGCTCTGGCGTCGTCTTCCCAGACCGCCCTGAGCTTTTCCACAGGCACCACTATCGGTCCTTTGATGCCTTCTACCTCTACGATTGCAAACTCATTTTTCTTGTGACCACTGTCACTAAAATCAATTATCCGGCCTCGTAATCTTAAGTCCGACGTGGCTCGGCCGATCAACTCGTCGTGCTCCGGAAAGAACACATCTTTGAGCCTGAAAACTTTCGAACCATTCAAACTTACGCCGGCGCGAAGTTCTTCCCGCATAGGTGTCTCCGAAGTTCTGGGAATCGCGCCCGCTTCCCCCAAGAATCCATTCGGATTTTTCTCTTTTCTTGCCCTACGTAATGCAAGCGCCGTGCCTTTGCACACAAAAAAATCAAAAGAATACGCGCGGCACCTTCGTAACACCATGCTATACAACGTGTTATGAAACTGCATGGAGGCGCCCGCACCAGCCCCGTCTCGCCCGAAGCCCACAACTTTACCGGAAGGCGTCTTCCGAGCGCACGCAAAAGGGCGGAAAGAGATTACCCCCTCCCCACGGCAATCGGAAAATACTCGACCGCACAGAGGCACACACTGAAGGAACTCTATGACAGTGGCGGAAATCTGGAATCTGAAAGGACTTTCCGGGCGCGCGCCCCGTCACACGTCGGCCACCGAAGCGCCTCAGCTCGAACCAACCCATTCCCGACAGCCGCCCGGCGTCCACCGTGCCCACCGAAAGTGCACCAATCCAGCGCCCATGTAGCATGGACACGCCATCCGTGAAGCACAAACCTGGCGCCCCCGTAGCAACGGTGCGGCATCCGTGAAGCACAAACGTCGCGCCCATGTAGCATGGACGCGCCATCCGTCACGCACAAAGTAGCGCCCAAGTAGCATGGAAGCGTCATCCGTCACGCACAAAGTAGCGCCCGCGTAGCATGGAAGCGTCATCCGTCACGCACAAAGTAGCGCCTAAGTAGCATGCAACGCCATCCGAGTAGCAGCAATCCAGCGCCCAAGGT
>JABMSA010000050.1 GCA_013202185.1 Planctomycetota bacterium | reverse complement strand
TCGTCGGCGGGCTCCTCGGGCATGGTTGCCATCTGCGCCACGCCGCCGATGGGCAGCAGGGTGATCGAGTTGACGCGCACGCCCTTGCGGATCGCCGTTAGGCTGTGGCAAAGTTCATGCACCAGCACGCTGCCGAACAACAGCGCCACAACGATGAGTTGCGCGGGGTATACTACGATTCTCTCGCCTTCCTTGCCCACTACGAGCACCGCCACCAGCAGCAGGAAAGCGAGATGGACGCGGATGGGTATGCCGAATATCCTGGCGATCTGAAAGGACCATTTCATTGAGAAAGCTCCGGTTCAACAAGTTCGTTTGCGAGCCTTACAATTTGCTTTACGGAAAGCCGGTCGGCTCTTGTGTCGTTGCTCACGCCGGCTTTGTCGAATGCCGCCGACAGCTCCTCGCGCGGCATCTTGAAACGCTCGGCAAGCGCCAGGGCGCCCGTTGCCTTCTTGCGCCTGTGAAGGAAGAGGCTTTTCACCAACTCGGCAAATACTTCGTAGCTCACGATGCGGCTCAGCGTTTCGTCGGTTGGCGTGAGGCGGACCACCGACGAGGTTATCTTCGGCTGAGGAAAGAACACGCCCGGCTTGAGGCGGCGCAGCTCTTCTACGCGTGCGTGCGCCTGCACTATCACCGAGAGCGGCCCGTAACCGCCGGTGCCCGGTTGCGCGGCAAGCTTTTCGCTCACTTCCTTCTGCACGGTCACTACCATCAGCTCGATCGGCAGCGGGCACTCGAGCAGTGCCTGGATCACGGCGGTGCTCACCGAGTATGGGAGGTTGGCCACCACCTTGAGTCGTGCGGCGCCCTGCGATTCCATCGCGCTGCGCACTGCGCGTTCGACGTCGGGATTCAGCGCGGTTTTCGACTCGAGCGCATCGCAGCCCAGCAGCGTGATGTTGTGCAGATCGGCCGTGTGATCGCGGCAGAGCGCCGCGAGGCGTTCGTCGATTTCGACCGTGACCACGTGCGCGGCTGCTTTGGCCAGGCGGCGCGTGAGCAGGCCCGAGCCGCCGCCGATCTCGAGCACGAGGTCGGGCTCTGCAACGTCGGCGCTGCGCACGATGAAATCGAGCAGGTTGTGGTCGATCAGAAAATGCTGCCCGAGCGATTTCTTGAGGCGGATGCCGCGCTCGCGCAAGACGGCGGCGATGTCACTCTTCGTGCGGAGCCTGATCATGAGGCATCCCCGGGCCTTCGCTGTTGACTCTTTTGGCTCGTCACTAACCATAGTGTCCGCCGTGCGGTGGATTGAAAGTACATCTTCCGAAAGAACCAAAAAGTTTCCCCGGAACGCTTCCTCTGTAAACACAATCCTCCTCATGCTTTCGACGACCAGAACGACGATCGCGGAAGCAGGCACTGTTCACGGAAGAGCTTTCTCTTTCCTGCGCCGGGCGAAGTCGGCTGCGAGCTTGATGGCCTCGATCATCGATTCCGCGTGCGCCGTGCCCTTGCCGGCGATGTCGAACGCTGTGCCGTGATCAACCGACGTGCGAATGATCGGCAGCCCGAGCGTGATGTTGACGCCCGACTCGAACGCCAGGAGCTTGAGGGGTATGAGGCCCTGGTCGTGATACATGCACACGATCGCATCGAACGCGCCCTTGGCCGCGTGGTAGAAAACGGTGTCGGGCGGATGTGGCCCCGAGCAGCCGATGCCATCGGCCTGTGCGTGCCGGATGGCGGGTTCGATCAGTCGCGCCTCTTCATCGCCAAACCTGCCCGCCTCGCCGGCGTGGGGGTTGAGCCCGCACACCGCGATGCGCGGCTCAGCAACGCCGAACATGCTCACGAGCGCCTCGTTTGTGATGCTGATCGTGTCGTATATCTTTTCGGCCGACAACTCGAGCGGCACTCGCGCGAATGCGATGTGGATGGTCGCCAACGACACCCTCAGCGGCCCGCCTACCAGCATCATGACTTTCTTCGCCGCGCCCGTGCGCTCGGCGAGGATCTCGGTGTGCCCTGCAAACTCATACCCTGCCAGGCCGATCGATTCCTTGTTGATGGGCGCGGTGGCGATTGCGTCGATCGCCCCCGCCTTCGCGAGATCGATGGCCCGCATCACGTATTCGACGGACGCGCGCCCGCAGACAGGATCGGGCCTGGGCTCGAGGTTGTCGGGGTCGGGCACGTTCGCGAAATCGAGGAGGGTGGGGCCGTCGGGTGCAAGATCATCGGCGCCCGCATATTCGGAGATCACCTTCCATTCGATGTCGGGCGCGAACGCTCGGCGTGCGGCATCGAGCGGCCGTGCGTCGCCGAGGATCAGCGCCCGGCAGCACCGTCGGACGGCGTGATCCCGGAGTGCCTTGACGACAACCTCGGGCCCGATGCTCGCCGGATCGCCGGCGGTTATTCCCACGACTGGTTTCGAGTTGCTCATTTCGGGTTCTTTTCCTTCCTGCTCCTGCACTTTAGATTTAAGCAGAAAGGCAGCCGGAAATCAAGGTGTAAGCCGGAATGGGGATTATGAGGGTGTGTAATTATTGGTTCTTGACAGCTTCTGGTAGGTTGACCACGAAGAACACGGGTCCGTGTCTTGGGTGGGCGGGCTTGATGAAAAACTACTTCGTGAACTTTGTCGTGAACTACATAGCTGCCGGCGACGACCGACGTGAAGCCCCATGAATGGCGCTAAAGAGCAAGAACCGATCGAATCCCAGCGACTCGCCGCTACGCCGCCCCGCGCCGCCTATCCTCCAGACAGGTTCGGCGGCCTTGTCCGGGCTCCCCTGTCGCCTTGCGCGGCAGGGAGCAAAGTTCGGTAGCGAGCATCGGATCGCCCGCCACCCCCTCCACTTCGGCCGCCGGCCTCTCTTCCGAGTCTGCCTGACGGCAGACTCGGAAGAGAGGCTACGTTTCCTGCACCGTGCAGGAAACGACATCCGCCCTCCCGGCGGATGCGGCGGCCGGGGGTGGGT
>JABMSA010000620.1 GCA_013202185.1 Planctomycetota bacterium | reverse complement strand
TTCCTGGCCAACTCGATTACGCTTACGCCGGGCACCCTTACGATAGACATGATTGGTGATGATATGTACATCCATTGGATATTCGTTGAGTCGGACGATCCCGCCGAACAAACGCGGATAATCGTGAGCCGCTTCGAGAAAGTTTTGAGGAGGATATTCGAGCCATGATCGGAATGTGGCTTTTCATGCTCCTCCTGGGGCTCTGCTCGTTCCTGTGCCTCTATCGGATCGGCGCCGGCCCGACCGCACCCGACCGCACCGTAGCCATTGATATACTGGGAACGCTGATGGTGGGCTTCTGCGCCGCCATTGCGATCATTACCGGAGCCGACTTCTACCTGAACATCGCGATCACGTGGGCACTGCTCAGCTTCATCGGAACGGTGGCTCTCGCGAAGTACCTGGAAGGCAGGCATTTCGACGCATAGAGAACGACACAAGCGGCCGGCGCGCCGCCGGCACTGCTCAGAGGTGAACAATGGAAACAGTTGGGTGGATTCTGATCGTACTCGGCGGCGCGTTCGACCTGCTGGGCTGCATTGGCCTCGTACGCCTGCCCGACGTATACAACCGCCTCCAGGCCGCCACCAAGTGTGTGACGCTGGGCACCATCGCAATACTCCTGGGCGCGGCTCTCGTCTCGGGCAGCCCCTCAACAGCGGCCAAGGCGATCATTTGTGCCGCGTTCGTGATGCTGACGTCGCCAGTCGGGGCTCATGCTCTTGCGCGAGCGGCCCACCGCACGGGCGTCGAGTTGTGTGAAGAGACCGTGGTAGACAGATACAAAGAGGTCGATCGCTGATGGCCCGGCCGACTCGCCGGTCACGCCGCGGCAGCGGCGGGGCCCTCCAGAAGAGAACAGACCATGCGTAAACCCAAGTTGAGAGAGCTGGCAGAAGCGTTGAAGGTGGTGTTTGTTCGAGGGCCGTATACCTCGAGCTTCCCGAAGGTGCCATACGAAGCACCAAAGACCTATCGCGGCAAGCCGGCATACGACGAAAAGGAGTGCGTCGGGTGCGGGGCCTGCGCGCGGATCTGTCCGGCACGAGCCATCGAGATAATCGACGATCCCGCCACGAAGACGCGCAAGCTCATCCTGCGCTACGACATCTGCATATTCTGCGGCCAGTGCCATGCCAACTGCACCACCTCTGACGGGATCAGTCAGACCAACGAGTACGAACTGGCAACCCTCGACCGCAGTGAGACAACGGAGACCGTAGAGAAGGAGCTTGTGTTGTGCGAGTACTGCGGGGCCGTTATCGGGGCGCGCGAGCACCTGAGGTGGATCGCCGGGCGCCTCGGCGCCCAGGCCTACTCCAACCCAACGTTGATGCTGGCCGGCATCGAAGCAGCCGTTGCACCGTGCCCGTCGCCACGCGACTCGAACGTGCCCGGCCTGCGCTCGGACCTCGTGAGAGTACTGTGCCCAACATGTCGCCGCAATGTATTCCTGAAAGAGGAGTGGAAATGACGGCGGGGCGCAAATCTGTTACTCAACGGCTTCGCAAAATCCTGGCAGGCAAGACTTTCATACTTGGAATCGGAAACAGATTGCGCGAAGATGACGGAGTGGGGCCGTACTTTGCCTCACTGTGCGCCCGGCGCAACAACCTCGAAGCCTTTGACTGCGGCGAGGCGCCCGAGAAATACATAGGCAAGGCCATCAGGGAGAACCCGGATACCGTGCTGCTGGCCGATGCCGTCGACTTTGGCGGCGAGCCCGGAGACGTGAGCCTCCTCGACGTCGCAGCCATCCGAGGCAAAGGCATCTCGACGCACGACATCTCATTGAAACTGCTCGCCGACTACCTGGCGAAAGAGACACATACGAACGTTGCCGTGCTGGCATTCCAACCGGCCTCGACCCGGCTTGGCCGGAAACTGAGCCAGGAGCTGAAGCAGAGCGCCCACAAGCTGGCAACCGACCTCAACCTCTCAGGCCCCACGCAAGAAGGAGAACCTTGTGAACAACAAGAAGACAATCCTGATCGTTGATGACGACAAGGTCTTCGTCGACAGTGTGAGCATCATGCTCGAGGCGGGCGGATTCGAAGTCGTCACTGCGTCCAGCGGCAAGGAGTGCCTGCTCACCCTTCAGGAAAAGAAACCGGACCTCATACTCCTGGACATCATGATGGAGAATCTCGTGTCGGGTCTTCACGTGGGCTATGAAGTGCGCGCAAACCCCGACACCAAAGACATCCCCATACTCATGATGTCTGCAATCCGTGAGAAGACAGGCTTCGACGTGGGCGCCGACAAGGACAGCGAATATGTGGTCGCCGACGAGTTCATCAACAAGCCTGTGAAGCCCAAAGAGCTGACCGCAACCGTGAACCGCCTCCTCGAGAGAGGCCCGGGCCGGAGGTACGACGGATAAACCGCCTCGAGCCCGGAAAGCGGCGGAGGAATGACCAACTTCAATCCGTTGCGCGAGCCTGGCCGCTCAGCAAGTCATATTTGCGCGCCTTGTGGCGGAGTGTCTTTCGGTCGATGCCCAAGGCACGTGCCGAGCGAAGGATGTTGAAGTTGTAGCGATCCAGCACCTTGCGGATGTGCTCTTTCTCCGCCTCGCTCAGCAGCAGGGGCTGGGTGCCGGCGGCAGCGGCCTCTGAGGGCGACAGAACCCCGTGAGCGATGACATCGGCCTGCGCCAGCACTTCATTCTCCGTCAGCACAACCGTCCGCTCTATCACGTTCTCCAACTCCCGCACGTTGCCCGGCCATTCGTAGTCCTCGAGAAAAGCCAACGCACTGTCGGAAATGCTCTTGAGGGCGCCATTACGGCGTTTCGCGTTGAACACAACGAAGAAATGCTCCGCCAACAGCGGTATGTCTTCCTTCCGGTAGCGAAGAGGAGGCAGCCGGATCGGGATGACGTTCAGCCGGTAATAGAGGTCCTGTCGGAAGGCTCCGCTCTTGAGTCTTGTGCCGAGGTCCGCGTTGGTCGCTGCGATCACGCGGACGTCGGTATGTATCACACGATTGGACCCCAGAGGCCTGATTTCGAGTTCCTGCAGCACCCGCAGGAGCTTGTGTTGCACAATGGGGCTGATGTTGCTGACCTCGTCGAGGAAGACCGTGCCGCCGTTTGCCAGCTCGAACCTGCCCGCCCGCGCGTAATTGGCCCCGGTGAACGCGCCCTTCGCGTGGCCGAACAGTTCTGTTTCTGCAAGCGTTTCGACCAGGCATCCGCAGTCGACAACGACAAAGGCCTCCTTGCTTCGCCGACTGTGATGGTGCAGTGCGCGCGCCACCAGTTCCTTTCCGGTGCCGCTTTCCCCCGTGATCAGCACTGAGCTTCCGGAAGGAGCGACCCTATTGATCACTTGCCTCAGACGCCGCATCACGGCAGACTTGCCGATCAGGGTCTCCGCGCCGACGGCCCCTCCTGTCACGGCCGCGTCCTCTCCGACCGCATCCGTTCTCTGAGTCGCCGAACGATGTTGCTCGAGGGTCCGTGCAACAACCGTGCGAAAGAGCGCCGGCGTAAAAGGCTTGGGAACGAAATCACTCGCGCCGCCCTTTATCGTTTTCACTGCGTTGTCGATTGACGGAAACCCTGTGATGATCACTACTGCCACTTCGGGGTCGATCAGCTTGATCCGCTCGAGCACGTTCAGGCCGTCCATCCCGGGCATTTTCAGATCCAGCAGGATCAGGTCGTATGCCTTCTCCTGCACGAATGCCAGGCCGGTTTCGGCGTCTTCGGATAATCGCACACGATAGCCTTCGCGCAGCAGAACCTGCCGGCAACTGTCCCGGATGGCGGGATCGTCATCAATCACCAGGATGTCGAAGTCACTGTTCACGCTTCTTCTTCCCTGGCAACAGGCAGCTCGACAACAAAGGTTGCTCCTCGAGCGGCGCTGTTTCGGGCCGTTATGGTTCCGTCATGGTTTTCCACTATGCCGTGGCTGATCGCCAAACCGAGGCCGGTGCCATGACCCGACTGCTTGCTGCTGAAAAACGGGTCGAATATTCGCTCAAGGCTCTCCGGCGGAATCCCAGCGCCTGTGTCGGATATGCTCACGACCACACGATTACCGTCTGCCGACAGGGACGTCTCTACCTCGACCTCTCCCTCTCCGTCCATGATTTCGGCCGCGTTGAGGATTATGTTTGTGAACACCTCTTCCATTTGCGACACATCGACCTTCACTGCCGGAAGCCCGGACGAAAGCTTCTTTGCCAGCGTCACGTTCCGGAATATCTCCTGTTGGGCGACCAGGTTCGCCGCCGCAACCACGACCGAGTTGATGTCGGCCTGCTCTTTGTGAGGGCCGGTTTGCCGGGAGTAGTCCAGCAGGCCCTTCACAATTCTCTTGCAGCGGTCGGCTTGGTGGATTATCTTTCCGACCTCCTCCACGCGAGGGTCGTCCGGCGGAAGGTCTTCCATCAGGAGGTGCGCATAGACGGTTATGCCGCCAAGCGGGTTGTTGATCTCATGCGCCACGCCTGCGGCCAACTGGCCCAATGTTGCCAAACGCTTGGCCTCCATCATTTTCTCGGCGTCCTTCTTTATCTGCTCGTCGTGCTTCTTGATCGAGTTGGCCATGCGGTTGAATGTCCCCGCCAGCTCGCTGAGCGGGCCGCGCGAGCCGATCTTGATGCGATAGTCCACGTTTCCGCTGCTCAGTTGACTCACGCCTTTCGTCAGTTCTCGCAGCGGACGGAGGATCGCCCCCGACAGAACGAAAGAGAAAGCCAGCGCCAGGACCATGCAGCCTGCCGTGGCGCCTGAGAACAGCAGCACGGCCTTGCGTTGTGTCCTCGCATAGCCGTCTTCCGGTGCTACCACGCAAAGGGCGGCGGCGATTCTGCCGTCTGAGTCGCGCAGCGGCTTGCATGCAGGCATTTGCCGCCCGTCGGGCGCGGCGATGTCCTCCGCACTCGAGGTCTCTGTTGATACTTCCACGTTTCCGTGCAACGGCGCAAGAACATCCGTTAGCAGCCTGCCGCCGTAGAGTACCCCCGCGAACTCCCTTGTGTCGGTCAACACCGGAGCAGCCGACACCATCAGAAGCACGCCTTTCCCGGAGACAGCGCTGCCGGTTGCCGGGGCCTCAGACGGCCCCCCTTTTGTGAGGCGGCCCGAACTCCACGCTTGAGTGGCCGAGAGAGGGCGCTTCTCCTGCAGGACCTTTGCTATGAGAGCATCACGCGACAGGTCGTCACCCTCCTCGTCGAGGCTGCCCGTGCTCATCACAACGCGCCCCGTCGCATCCGTTACGCCCAGCGCATCCAGCCCGGATGCATCTCTGAGTTCGGCGAGCGCCTTGCCAAGCGTCTTCAGATCGCGGCCTGCCAGTGCGCGGCGGACGTTCCCCGAGGGAACGGCGGCGCACGCAATGGCCGTGCGCATACCGTGCAGGCGGCTGTCGTAAAACTCAAGGGCGGATTCGAGGTCCCGGCCCATTCTGCGCTGAGCCTGCCGCGACACCACACCCCGCAAGACTTGAACGCCGACAGCGGCAATTATGCATCCGGTGAGAAGCACAACCAGCAGGAAACTGATGAGAAGTCTTGTTTTGAGAGGCATCAACACAGCAACACCCCGTACAAAGGCCGCGTCCGAAGCCGTATCTTACACCATTATACAATGTGCTGTGTGAATGTCAAGGCCCTTTTAGCAGTGATTAGCCCCGGCGCAGGTACATCGTGACCCACCCCCGACGGGTTTGCGGCGCGTAGGAGACGCGTCGGCGAAACGATTCCGCAAAGCATGGGCAGCCGTTGTTCGGGCTACGACGGGCATGGCCTTCGCACGCTACTCACTCGCAATGCGCCCCCAGCTCGTTCCGCACCGTGATCAGATCGAGGATGTTTATCACGCCGTCCTCGTTCACGTCGGCCTGCCAGTTATCGTCGACTTCGGGGTCTTTTTGCAGTCGGTTTCGGACCTCGAGCAGGTCGAGAACATTGACGACGCAATCCATGTTCGTGTCGGCGGGGATCGGCCACGTCACCGCTGTCGAGGCTTCCGACACGGCGAGTTTCTCCTCCGCGTTGCCAACGTTGTCCCGTGCGGCGCAGTAGAACCTATAACTG
>JABMSA010000619.1 GCA_013202185.1 Planctomycetota bacterium | reverse complement strand
GCTGCGAGCCGGATAGTCCGATCGAGGGTGCCCGGGTCACGCACATTTGGACCGATGACCCCGCCGATGCTCCCGAGGTGGCTGCGGCCACCGGAATCAAGACGATCGTTTCTACACCGGAGGATGTCATCGGGGAGGTTGACGGCGTGATCATCGCCACCGATGACGGCGACGATCATGTGCGGCGGGCCCGGCCATTTGTGGAGGCCGGTTTGCCAGTGTTTGTTGACAAGCCGCTGGCTACCAATCCGGACGACTTGCGCCAGTTTTCCGCATGGGTGGAGGGAGGAAGCCGGATTCTTTCCTCAAGTGGAATGCGCTACGCTCCCGAGTTGGAGGAGTTGCGCGGCTCCTGGCGTTGGATCGCGGCAATCACACCGAAAACCTGGGAACGCTACGGAATCCATCTCCTCGAGCCGATCGCGTGCCTTCTCGGCCTGGGCCAGTTCGTCGGCCAGCCGCGCGGCGCCCGCGTATTTCTCTTTCGCTTTCAGCAGCGCCTCTCTCGCCGTGGTGTAGTTCTTCTTGTCGAGATCGTCTCTTGCCGCCGCGAAGAACACCTCGAGATTAAGCCATGCGGCCGGAACCATTTCCTTGACACCGGCTGCTTCGGCCCGGCGTCGGGCTTGCTCGGCCTCCTGCAGGGCTTCCTCGGCCTCCTGCAGGGCTTGCTCGGCAAGCTCGCGCGCCTTGTCCTCGATGATCTGCGGCGGCGTGGCTGTCGTCGTACCTGCATCGTCGGCATTGCCCGCAGGCTCCGTGTCGGCGGCGCCGGGCAGGTCATCTGCGGTGCCCGTGTCTTGTGTGGCCGTTTGCTGATCGGATTCGCTTGTGCCGTTGGCCTGCGAGCCGGGGTCGGTCGGCGCGATTGCCGGGGAATCGTCCGCCGAAAGCGGCTCTGCTTCCTTCTCCTGTATCGTGCCAAACACCCAGTTCCTGAGCCGTGCGGTGTGTTCGCCGGCGAATACGGCAACGGCACCGATGGCGACCACTGCAAGGAGTGCCGCTACTATGGACGTAGCCTTCTTGCTGCGCCGGCGCGGTTCTTTGCCTTGAAGCAGCGTGAGAAGATCGCGGGCGGTTTTCGGGCGCGACTCGGGCTTCTTGGCCAGCCCTGCAAAGAGCGCGGCATTGATGTGCGACGGTACGCCGGGAACAGGCTCGGGCCGCTCCTTGAGCAACTGGTGGTTGATGGCACCCTGATGAAACGGCGGCCTCGCCGAAAGACACTCGTAGAGCGTGGCGGCGAACGAGTAGATGTCGGACGCGGTGGTGAGGCGCTTGCCGAGGTACTGCTCGGGCGACATATACAGCAGCGTGCCGGGGGTCTCCTGCCCGGTGACGCGCGTCATGTTGTCCTTCATCTCGCGCGCGATGCCAAAATCGACCAGCTTGACGGTGCCGTCGAGCGTGATCATTATGTTGCTCGGCTTGATGTCGCGATGAAGCACCCCGCGCACCTGCCGCCCCGAGCCGTCGGTGTATACCGCGTTGTGGGCGTAGTCGAGGGCCTCGGCCATCTGAAGGGCGATCGGCTCGAGCTCCTGCCAGGTCATCTTGTGATCGTCGCGTTCGCCGAGCATTCGATCAAGCGTCTTGCCCTGAACGAACTCCATGACGATGAACCGCACCTCCTTGTGGCTGTGGAGGCCGTAGAGGCGGCAGACGTTTCGGTGGGCAAGCTGCTGACCGATCGTGGCCTCGCGGCGCAGTCGCTCGACCGCCATCTTGTTGGCCGCAAGCTTGTTGGATATGAACTTGAGTGCTACCGGGGTGCCCAGCTCGATGTCCTTGGCCTTGCACACAACGCCCATGCCGCCGGCGCTGAGCTTGCCGATCAGCTCATATTGGCCTGACAAGATCGATCCGGGAGCTATCCGCTCGGCCATTGATCTGCTCCTGAACACTCCGGGCGATTCTCTTGCGCGAGCAATTACGTCACATTACAGGCACGCGCCTGCCGGTTCTCTGCTTCCGGGCGGCGTATGCGCACAGTCAAAAACACAGCGGCGGCTGCCGCGCGGTATCTTGAGTGCGCATATATATTAGCACTTTTGCATTGGAGTGTCAAGCCTTGATTGGGAAAATTTCCTTGTCATTCTTCGGTAACGTCCCAAGAGTGGTTGGACGTCGGACCATGAGACCGTCAAGTACCAAGCCCCAGCTAGAAGGGGTGCCCTTGTCTTGTAAAGAGGGTCCAGTTTGCTGGCAGAATCATTTGCAGCAGAATCATTGGGGACGATGGGATTTTTACCACACGCAACTGTCCGTTTGACGACGACGTCCAGCGGTACCACGAATGCAAGAAACTGAAGCGAATGATTCGAATTTCGTCCCGCTCCAAGTATCCCTCCAATGATTCTGCTATCAATGATTCTGCCAACTCTGACTCATAATC
>JABMSA010000618.1 GCA_013202185.1 Planctomycetota bacterium | reverse complement strand
CTTTGACACCGCGCGTCGCGATGAACTTCGTCTTGACCTTGAATTGTTTTTCGTTTGCCATTGGGTGGTGTCCTTCCGGGCGATGCCACTTGAGAAGTATAGCAGAATCGTGCGGGAAAGGCAACGGGAATGAAGCAGAACGGATGGCTCACACTGCATCGGAGCCTTGGATCCCTCTCAACTCCCCGTCGACCGATAGTGCCGCACGCCGAAGCGCCACGCCTGCAGCGATGCCAGGAGGAACATGACGCCGATCAATGGCGCCAGCCAGCGGAACCAGATCGGGCTGCCCAGCGCGGGATCGTCCCGACCGAGAATCGCCAGCGCCGGGAAGTACGACACGCACGCGAGCGGAATGACGAACGTGAAGAACTTGCGGAACCACGGCCGGTAGATGGAAAGCGGAAACTGACCCGTCTCGGTGCCGCCGTAGGTGACGGTGTTGACGATCTCCAGCGTTTCGGTGGTCCAGAATGATAGCGTGGCCTGGAGCACAAACAGCCCGTAGAACAGGCAAGCCCCGCCCAGGATGGCCGAGACGGCCAGCACGACCCTTGCGAATGACCAATGTACGTTGAGTGCGCTCGCGGCCACCAGCAGAACAATCAAGCCCTGCGCCAGCCGGCCGATGTTCCTGAGTTGCACCTCGCGCGCCGCTACCTGGAAGGCGGCGCTTCGCGGCCTGAGCAGCAGGCGGTCGAAGTCTCCGCTCCTGACCATTGCCGGGAAGGCATCGAATCCCCTGCCGAGCGCCTCTGCAACGGCAAACGCCACCTGTATCAGGCCGTAGAACAACCCCACTTCGGCAAGGCTCCAGCCGCGCAGCGACTCGAATCGCTCGAACAGCGCCCAGATGCCGACGATCTCGATCCCCGTCGCCAGGAAATGCCCGACCGACAGCATCACGAACGACGCGCGATACTGCATCTGCGCGCGGATGGAGATGCCGATGTACTGAAAATAAAGTCGGATCGCGTTCGTCATATTCAACTCAATCAGGAGCCAGCATATTCAACTCAATACTCTCACAGCATACGTGACGGCCAACACAACCATTCATGTACAATTGACCTCGACGAGCGTCTCGCTCGTCGCACCACCTTCTTAGGCGGGCCGGCACCTCGCAAAAGTCTTTGGAAGGGGGTGCCTGCCTGGGAAGGCAGGTTGGGGAGAACCTTTCTTCAGAAAGATTTCCTCCCAGCACCGGCTTCAATCCCTAATAATACGCATCCATCCCGACACTTCTTCTCATCCTCCCTGGATGACCAGGCGTCGGGTTGCGCGGCTCAGGAGCCACTGTCCAGCCAGCGCCAGGCCCGCCGCCCAGGCCAGTTGATGCGCCAGCGCCCCGTAGAGATCGGCGGCCGGCATGTGTCCGGTGAACAGCCGGAATGGTACGTCGCCCAGCCCCCGGAACGGAAGAGCGTTGAGCACCGGCTGGAGCCAGTCCGGAAACAGAGGCAGCGGAACGACGACCCCGCTGAGGAAGTATGCGGACACACCGAGCAGCCGGGCGATGCCCTGACCGGAGATGGTCCAGAACATAGTGATCGTCATCAACGTTGCCAGGGCCGAGCCAAGGAGCACGGCTCCGACGAGTGCCGCGGCGAAGGCTAGCGCGTGGGACGCGCCAGGCCAGAAGATCCAGCCCGCTATCGAGGCGATGACGAGCATCGGGATTGACCGCAGCAGCGTCGGCGCGACGCGGTTGGCGATCCCGCGGCTGTACCAGAACCAATAGAGGTTCACGGGCCGCAGCAACTCGGACGATATGTTTCCGCTACGGATCATCTGCTCAAGCTCGCGGTCGGTGCGAAACGGCAGCAGAAGCAGGAATGCCTGCCCCAGCCAGATGTATGCGATTACGTGCTGCCCGGGCATCGGCGAGGGCGCGCCGCTCTCCAGGAACGCGCTGAAGATCATCATTCGGATCAGCCCCCAAAAGAGTTGGCAGCCAAATCCCGCAGCCGCCGCCGCGCGGTACTGCAGCAGCAAGCGAAACCGTGCGCTGAGAGTGGCAAGGTAGGGCCTCATGGGCTTGCCTCCCCGTAGAGGCGCGCGATGATCTCCTCGATGGGTGGGTTCTCGACAAACAAATCCCGGATGGCGTGATCGGACGCGATGCGGGCGATCAACTCGGCAGGGGCGATCTGTTCGGGGTCGAACCGCAGCGTGATGCGCGCTCCCTCGCGTGCGATGACTTCGGCGTCCGGATCGTTGATCTCGCCGTCTTCGTCGAAGAGGTCCACGATCAGCCGCCGCTCGGTAGTGACCGCCGCCCGCAGGTCGGCCAGCGTGCCGTCGCTGAGGATCTTGCCTTCGTGTATCACCAGCACCCGGTCGCACAGCGTTTCGATGTCGTCCATATCGTGCGTGGTGAGGATAACGGT
>JABMSA010000617.1 GCA_013202185.1 Planctomycetota bacterium | reverse complement strand
TTGTACTGGCCGGTCACCACGATGATGGGAGATTGCCTGCGAGAGTCGTCTGCTTCACCGTTCTTGCGACGATCGTTCAAGGCGCCTTTCTCGACATTGTCGCTTTCAAGGTCTCTTGTGCCCGAGGACTCACGGCTCGATGTTTGATGCCGTTCGCCGAGGTCCGCACGGAGGCCGCTCTGCATCCACCTGGGCAGCCGCTCCTCGATCCGTCGCGAGCCGAACGTCACTACGCTCTTCCACTTCTCGGGCAGAATGTTTCTGGATAGTTGCCTGTGCACGGAGCGGTAGATCTGCACGCCCGTGTCAAAGTTGCTGTGTTTCCCTGGCTTCTTTCGCGCATCCCATGACTCGACCTTCGGCAGTATGCTTCGCCGCACGATCTTGTACGGGTGCTGGCCCAGTACCTGTGCTTGGTAGCGCGACTTGGTCAACTCCATCGTGGATATGAGGTACCCCTGTTCTCGGTGAGCTGAGAGCCGGATGACGGCATCGGCAACGTATTCAGCGGGGTGGAACCTCTCCGATATCTCCGCACCACTTGGAGTGAAGTAGTCCTCGGCAACGAAGATGGCGATTGTGCCGTGTCGAACGAAGAGATCGTTGAGAGCAAACAGTTGCTCCCGGGTCAGTTCTTGGTTGCCGAAGACATTCAGGCTGTCGATCACCACCAGACCAAGGGCGAGACAGGATTTGCGCCCGTTGCCGTTCGTTTCCTGCTCGCCGCCGGCCTCGCCTTCTCCGGCTCTGCACTCCCAGTTTTCGCCGATGGCCTGATAGCACCAGGGGATAGATTTCGCATCATGGTGTTTGGCCTGACAGCGCAGGTATCCGTCGAGGAGGGCGTGAATATCGGCGAGGCGGCGCGAGAAGAGACTGTCGCCGTTCGTGTCTCCGCTGAGGCTTCGCGGCGTCACTCTGGGCACTATGATCAGGCCTTTGTCGCGGAGCGGGCTATCCTCCCCTCTTGGCCTGCAAATGTGGCTGAACCACTTTGCCAGATCCTCTGTGGCGGCAAACTTGTGGGCTTCCTCGACCGGCACTTCCACTCCGCAGATACGGCCGAGCTCGTTCCGTTCTTCTGTCCAGCCGAGGTTCCAGGCGATGCGCTGGAGGTCGCCGACATCCTGTTCGAGTGCGAAGTAGAGACAGTTCTCCGGCTCGGGGATCGGATTCGAGTCACCCCCCTCGTGGACCTGCCCATTCCTGATCCGTATTCCCCATGCCATCTGAAGAGCAAGAGTTGACTTCCCCGAGCCTGGGGGACCGAGGATGAGGATTACCCGGCCCTGGGCCTCGGCCGGCATGACGATCCCGGCGTTGTCGCCGCCGTCGCGGTCAAGCAGGTCCTCGAACTCGGGCATGCCGAAGCTCACCTTAACGTTACTATCGCACATCTTCGTCCTCCTGCTACATCCACATGGCAACTTCTCCCGGCTTGCCCTTGGCAAGCGACCAAGTATCCGGCCCGAGCATGACGGTGCACTGCCTGGACTTGTCGTTATCGCCATGCCAGAGCCCGGCGCGGTGAATGATCTTCTTCACGACCCCCAAGTCGGCTATTCGGGCCTCGGCTCTCAACTCGTCGTAAGAGAATTCGTTGCGGCCGAACACGCCGGTGGCGAGACGTTCCATCGCTTTGCACACCGTCGCCACATCAATACTGCTCAGGCGCGGCTCGCGCCGTTCTCTGGCGCAGTAGTCAATCAGCACGCCGCCCACATCGAGGAACCACGCCTGGTAATCCAGACCGAGCGGGCGCAGGTACTCGCCGAGCGCCTCTGTTTTTTCGTGCTTTTCCTTGAGAATGCTGAGAAGCCGTGCCGTGGTCAGGCAGCGCTCCAAACACTTCCCATGGGCAACGCACTTGAAGAGGCTCCACATGCTCAGTGTGCGAAGTAGTCTCAGGGGGTCCTCTTTGGCGTCCGTTGTACTTTTCTCCGCAGCCTTCTCCGCGAGGGTCCACGTGTTGTTCAGCGACATGCGCAGCCGGTCGAGTTGGGTCTGGTGTTTTGCAAATGCTCCGGCGCCCTCGAGGGGGACACAGAGGTTCCCCTCTCTGAACATGGTACAGAGCTCCAGGAAATCCTCTTTTCCGGGAACGGAATCGCTGCTGAGATCAAGAACCGAGGTGAGGCATCCGCCGAGGGGATCGGCCTCGACGGAAGCGATCAGTTGACGTATTCTGCCTCTCTGGAGGTATCCGGCGCACAGTTCCCGAAAGGGCGAGCCCTCGGCCGATTCCTCTTCAACAGGCGATTTCTTCAGGTAGGAGGGCAGGGATCGGCGATACGATTCGTCCATTTCATCGGCTATGACGAGTGCCGCGGCGAGCGCGGCCACGCGGATGAGGCCGTAGGCTTCGACGGTTGTCTGGTCCTCACGGAATTTGGCGAGTTCCTTCTTACAGGGGGCGGCATCCTTGTTGTGATGGCGGCACACGCTGGCTACGCAGTTGATGAGCCGCTGGTCGGGGATCAGGCCGAGCTCGGCGCCAGATTCTTCAATGAGGTCGGCGCTCTCTTCACCGTGGTCCCCGGCTTTCTGCAGGCGCCCGATATCGTGGAGTTGCACCGCGGCAAGAAGCACGTAAGCTTCTACATCGGTGAGCTTCGCGAGCCGGCAGTTGTCGCAAAGCACCGGGCCCAGGAGCTTGTCGAGTCCGCGCTCCACACTGCGCGTATGTGGCAGGCCTGCATGCGAGTGGTCGTGAGGCGGCAAGGCCGGCGCCCACTGCTCGGCGGCGATCTCCTTTACCCGCCCAAGAGATAGCTGCAGTTTGTCAGCGTGCTCTGACGTACTGGAATCGAGGATGTCCTGCAGACGCATGGTTTTCCTCCTTGCAGATGAATTGCACTGGAGCGCGTTGGCCGGCCGTTACCCGGTGCCGCTGCCCCCTTCCCAAGATAAGTATACCACATTACGTGTTAGCTTTCAAGTGAGAGTTGAAGCATTCAGCCGTGAGGAATAGGCGGCCGATCCCGCCACGGGTGCGGGTCGGGGTCCCGGCGCAGGTCAGGCA
>JABMSA010000616.1 GCA_013202185.1 Planctomycetota bacterium | reverse complement strand
TCGTCGTCGTCGGCCGCGTCAACCGAAAACTCCATGCTGTCGCGGCGGGCGTGCTTGTGATGTTCGTGGTCACGACCGGGCACCGATTTCGCGGCGTTGTCCGTCACGTGATCACGCTTGGTCGTAGATGAATGAACGGCATAGTTGCTTGGAAAACGAACCCTGAAATCATCATTCATGCTCCACCTCCCAGAGCGCCCGTAAGGGCGTGTTGTTGGCGGAAACGTTCGGATCCCAGCCGCCGGCACGTTCACCTGGCCGCGCCGCTGCGCAGGCGGGCGGTCAGGTTTTGAGGCTGGGGATCTGCATCGACTTCATCTTCGCTCGAAGGGTGCTGATGGCCTTATTGTGAATCTGAGACACTCTCGATTTCGACAGCTTCAGCAGCTTGGCGATTTCCTTGAGCATCATGTTCTGGTAATAGTACAGCATGACCACAATCTTCTCCTGCTGGGGAAGCTGCGAGATCGCTTTCGACAGCAATTCCTCCTCCTCGCCGCTCTCGAGCGCGCTCAGAGGTGATATCGATTTCGGATTCTTGATCGACTCCACCATCTTCATTTGCCCGTCGTCTGAGTCCGAGTGCATTCCTTCGAGCGAAAGGAACGAGGCAAAGGAAACGTCGGACATCATCTTATCGAGTTCTTGCATCGACACCTTCATCTGTTTGGCGACCTCTTCGTGCGAGGGCGGCTCGTCGTTCGTTTCCATAAGCGCACTTACGGCTTTCGAAATGGTCGACGCCTTCTTTCGGGCCGAACGAGGCACCCAATCGTGAGATCGAAGCTCGTCGAGGATGGCCCCTCTGATCCTGGGCACGGCAAACGTGGTGAATTCTATCTGCCGGCCGAGATCGAATTCCTTCACCGACTTGATCAGCCCGATCACACCGGAGATGGTGAGATCCTCCGAATCAAGATGCGGCGGAAGGTACAGCGACATTCGCCCCAGCACGTATTTCACCAGGGGCAGGTAGCTGACGATCAGCTTGTCTCTCAGGTCCGGATCGTCTGTTTTCCTGAACTGTTTCCAGAGATCGGCGATTTCTTTTCGCATAGGTCTTTACCTGATCCTTATTCCACGATTTCGGTGACATTATTCTGGTTGTTGTCCGTTCGTGCGGACCCGGCGGCGCTCTCGGGGCCTTCGTCGCGCGAGCTGAGCAGCGCACCCGAGATGCGGCAAAGGGCTAGTGCGAAGAAATAAAACACTGCCGCACCAATGGCCGACCGCACCAGGATCGCATCTGGCGACACCCCCGCCGCAAGGCCCGAGAGCCACGCGACAAGGAAAGCCGCAACGGACGAAACCATACTGAATTTTTGTTCCATAACGGGGCTTGCGTGAATCTGATGCCGGGCGCCGCTATTGGCCGACCAGCCCGGCAGTGCCATTAGTTTCGCCAGCTCTTATCGTCGATAAAGCGAAGATTGTCTTCGCTTTGCTGCGCCAGGGCGAGCTTTGAGGCTATCACCTCGAGTGCCCCGGCGGCGGGCTGGTCGGGGAATTGAATCACAAAAGGAACCTGCCGCCCGCCGGCCTTTGCCACGCAGGGATCGGCCGGCACCCAGCCGAGGTAACCCGGCACGGTACCCAGGAACCGGCCGGCAACGTGCGCTATGGCCCGGAAAGCGCGGGCCGCGTCGGCGCTGTCGGGTGCCATGTTCACAATCACGTTGGCCTTCTTGCCCGGGCTTATGCGGGCCAGCTCCTTGACCGTTGCGTAGGCGCCGGCCAGCGAAGTGGGCTCGACTGTCGTAATCACTATGACTTCGGCCGGCTCGAGGGCCGCCCCCGGCAGCTCGGGCGGAATGCCGGCGGGCGCATCGACAAGCACAAAGTCGAATGTGGCCGTTGCCGCCGCAAGACCTCGAGCAAGGCGCTCGCGCTGCCACGGAGCAAGACCGGCGGTTTGCGACCAATCGCGGCGTACCGGCAACATGCCGATGTGGCCGGGCCCCTTACAGATGACTTCTTCAATCGATTTTTCTCCTGTAACTACGTGTTGCAAGTTGAGTGTCGAGTTGATTCCGAGTATTACTTCGGCGTTGCACACGCCGGGGGTTGCGTCTACAAACAGCACACGGTTATGCTTCAGGCCCAGGGTTACGGCCAGGTTGGCGACGATCTGCGTTGTGCCTACGCCGCCCTTCCCGCCGGCAAACATGATCCTGCGGGTCGACCGTTCGGTTTCCTGTTCCGATTCCTCGTTTCTCGTGATGCCTTCGGCTTGTGTGATCATTCTTTCAACCAATCCAGTTGTTGTTGTCGGAGGCCCCGGGCTCGACCGTCGATTCATCGAGCAGCAGCTCCGCGATTCGGCCGGGCGTGGTCACTTCGATATCGTCGGGCACCTCCTGCCCCACGGTGAGGTACGACAGCGGAATTTGCGTCTGCGCCGCGAGATTATAGATCGAACCGAACGACGTGGATTCGTCCACCTTGCTGAATGCCAGGCGGCTCAGGGGCAGTGCAGAAAAACTCCGCGCGGTGAGTGTGGCGTCGTCGTCTTTCGACGACGCGCTCACCAGCAGGTGCGTCTCGGCGCCCGGCAGGTACTTGAAGTACGGCTTCAGCTCGCTCACGCGGTCGCGGTCTTTCGGGCTGCGCCCGATCGTATCAACAAACACAACCGCCTTGTCGCAAAAGCTCTCGAGCACCTGCGGCATCTGCTCGGGCTTGTGTACCACGGCCAGAGGCGCGCCCAGCATCTCGGAATACGTCTTGAGCTGATCGACCGCCCCGATTCTGTATGTGTCGATGGTAACCAGCCCCGTCGGGAGCTTGTGGCGCATGGCGGCTATGGTTGCAAGCTTGGCGATGGTGGTGGTCTTGCCCACGCCCGTCGGGCCTACCAACGCCACTATCTTCGGGCCCTGCTTGGGCTTGTATGAACGTTCGAGCCTTACGGTTTTGGCGATGGCGGCTCCCAACGCCTGTACCATGTCGGCCGCTGCCGGCGTTGCCGCGAGCCTGCCGCCAAAATCGGGAAATTGCATGGCGAACGGCGACGACGGATAACGGCAGAGCGTTTCTTCCACGAGCCCCCGGGCGAGCCCGGGCAGCACTCCCTGCTGCAGCAGCCTGTCGTGAAGATGCTTGAACGTCGTGTTCTCCGGCCCGCTTTCCGCCGCCCGGGCCTGCGCGGATCCTGCGCGCCGCATGGTTTTCGCGTCGTCGGCCGCGGCAACCACCTCCACCGCCTCGTGCCCCAGCATTCCAAACACGCCCCCCTGCCTGATGCGTTTCGTTTGGATGATCAGGGCCGAAGAGCCCATATCGTTTCGGATCATTTCCATGGCTTCGGTAGCGTCGCGTGCCTTGTAGCTTTTGATTCTCATCGTTGACCCAATCGTTTCAATTGGCCGCCGCTGCCGGCACTTCGTTCTGTTCGGCCCCCACGGTGGCAACCGACGCCACCTGGAAGCTCGGCGGAATTTCGTTGTAGGAAAGCACGGGCAGATCAGGAAGCGACGAAGAAATGAGATTTCGCACGTGCCTGCGGACAAGTGACGACGTCAGCAGAACCGAGTCGACGCCCGACGACACCGCTTGCTTGAACGCTTCACCCACTTCTTTCACGACCCGCTGGGCCAGGCCGGGCTCGATCGCTTCCCGGCTGATGTTTTGTATCAGCGACTGCTCGAGCGCCGGGTCGAATGCTATCGTCTGGAGCACGCCGTTGTTGTCGGCGTACCGGCTGCAGATCGTTCGGGCGAGCCCCTGCCGCACAAACTCCGTGAGGATCTCGGGGTCTTTTGTTGTTGCGGCGTGGTTGGCGAGTGCCTCGAGGATCGCCCCGAGGTCGAGGATCGGCACCTTCTCCCTGAGCAGGTTGGCCAGCACACGCTGCACAACCGAGAGCGGCAGGAGGTTGGGAATAAGCTCGTCGACCACCGTGGGGTTTTCGGCCTTGAGGTTGTCGACCAGCTTGCTCACATCCTCGCGGCACAGGATTTCGTGGGCGTAGCGCTTCACCAACTCGCTGAAGTGCGTAACGAGCACCGTTATGGGATCGATGACGGTATATCCGTTCATTTCGGCGATTTCTTTTTGCGCGGTGTCGATCCACAGCGCGGGCAAGCCAAACGCCGGCTCGGTGGTCTGGACGCCGGCAACCTTCTCGACCACGTTGCCCGCGTCCATCGCGAGGAGGCCGTCTACCGAGAGCGCGCCTTCGCCTATCTGCTCGCCGCGCAGCAGGATTCTGTACGACTCGGGCTGGAGTTGAACGTTGTCTTTGATGCGTACGGGCGGGATCACGAAACCGAGGGCCTTGGCGAGGCGCTTGCGAATCGCCGAAATCTTGTCGAGCAGCCCGCCGCCGCTGTCGGGCGCCACCAGCGGAATGACCCTGTATCCGACCTCGAGGCCGAGCCGGTCCACCCCGAGCAGCCCGCGCAGGTCGTCGGGGTCGTCGGGCGCTCCTTGTGCGCCTGCCCCCGCGGCCGCCGGCTCGTCATGCGCCTCTCGGGTGCTCGCGGCGCGCCTTGTGAAGTGATACAGCAGGCCGAACACACCCGCCATCACGAAAAACGGCACGTTGGGCAGCCCGGGCACCAGCCCGAAAAACAGCAAGATGGCGCCCGCTATCAGCAGCGACTTCGGCTGAGAGAGAAGCTGGCCGGTCAGATCGTGGCTGAGTTTGTTTTTCGACGATGCCTTAGTGATGAGAATGCCCGACGCCGTCGCGATGATCAGCGAAGGTATCTGGCTGACGAGCCCGTCGCCGACGGTAAGGATCGCATAGGTCTTGACGGCCTCCGGCACGGCCATCCCTTTCATGGCCCCGATGATGATGCCGCCCAGGATGTTGATGAGCGTGATGATGATGCCGGCTATGGCGTCGCCGCGCACAAACTTGCTGGCGCCGTCCATCGCCCCGTAGAATTCGGCCTCGCGCGATATCTTCTCGCGGCGTTCGCGCGCTTCCTTTTCGGTGATGAGGCCCGCGTTGAGGTCGGCGTCGATCGCCATCTGCTTGCCGGGCATGGCATCGAGCGTAAACCTCGCGGCCACTTCCGCAATGCGGCCCGAGCCCTTCGTGATCACCACAAACTGAATGATGACGAGGATCAGAAACACGATCAGGCCCACGACGATGTTGCCGCCGACCACGAAGTCGCCAAACGCGGTGATGACCTCCCCCGCGTAGCCGTGGAGCAGGATCAGCCGGGTCGACGCCACGTTGAGCGCCAGGCGAAAGAGCGTTACAAACAACAGCAGCGACGGAAACGTGGAGAACTCCAGCGATTCCGTCGCGCTCAGCGTTACCAGCAGTATCACCAGGCCAAGCGATATGTTGATGGTGAGCAGAATGTCGAGGAGCATCGGCGGAATAGGAATCACCAGCACCACCAGCACCACAACCACTGCAACGGCGAGAGCGACGTCGCTGTGCCGCACCATTTTCATCCAGAGGGAAGCCTGTTCGGGACTTGCCATTTATGCTTCCTGATACCTTTTCGTTCTCAGTCGATACACGTATGCCAGCACTTCGGCCACGGCCTTGTAGAGGATTGGCGGAATCTCCTGGCCTATTTCCACGGTCTTGTAAAGCGTTTGGGCGAGGAGCTTGTTTTCCACTTCGGGCACGCCGTGCTCGCGGGCGATCTCGAGAATCTTCCTCGCCACGAGATTCATACCCTTGGCCACCACCGCGGGCGCCAGGTTCTTGCCGGGCTTATAGCGCAGCGCCACCGCGTAGTGCGTGGGGTTTTTTATCACTACGTCGGCCTGGGGCACGTCCTGCATCATTCGCCTCGAGGCCATCTCGCGCTGAATCTGCCGTACGCGGGATTTCACCAGCGGATCGCCCTCCGAGCGCTTCAGCTCCTCGCGAAGCTCTTCCTTCGTCATTCGGATGTCGCGCTCGAAATCCCACCGTTGAAAGGCGTAATCCGTCGCGGCGATGATGAGAAAAGCCATCGCGATCACAAACACCAGCTCGAAGGTCCACCGGCAAAGGGCCTCGTAGATCGCCGGAATCGAGCAGTCCAGCAGCGGCGGGACGTCGTTGATCCGCCACCGAAGATAGAGATACGCCGCCAGGCCCACCACGGCGACCTTCGCCAGGGAAGTTGCCAGCGAAACCAGCGACTTCGCCGAGCACAGCCGCCTTACACCGATGACCGGATTGAGCCGCTCAAACTTGGGGCCGAGCGGATCGGTGGCCATGACGAACCCAACCTGCCCGTACGAGGCGAGCGCGGCGGCAAGAAGCACGCCGCCCATCAGCGGCAGAATAGCCGTAACGGCGCGGCCGGCCAAGGCGGTAAGAATCCTGATGCTCGACGAAACGGAGATCGTTTCGCTGAGATAGTCTGTAAAGCAAGTTCTGAAGATGCTTCGCAGCCCGGCTGAAACCGATGGGCCCGTCATGTACAGCACCACCGCGGCCAGCAGCAGGATCAAGGCAGTGTTGAGGTCCTTGCTTCGCGCCACCTGCCCTTTCTTGCGCGCGTCCTCGCGCCGCCTGGGCGTTGCGCGTTCTGTTTTCTGGTCGCGGTCCTGATCGGGCATTTAGAGCGCCTTGACTAAGAGCGACAGGTCGCTTCGTATGTTTTCGAGCAAGAACGATCCGTATCGGTACACGTGCGGCATCATGATGCCTATTACCACCAGGCCCACCGCAATTCGGAGGGAGATGCTGATCATCAACATGTTCAGTAGGGGCGCCGCACGCGAAAGCATACCCAGGGCGATGGTCACCAGCACGAGCACACACACCGCCGGGGCGGCCATCTTGATGCCGGCTATGAACACCGCCACGAAACGATCGACCATTCCGGCGGTAACCGACGCCGGCAACGACGACCCGCCAAGCGGGATGCTCGCGAAACTGGCGCTCAGGGCCTGGAGGAACCAGTGGTGGCCGTCGACGGCCACAAAAGCCAGCATCGCCAGGATATAATAAAACTGGCTGAACACCGACGCCTGCTGCTCGAGGAGCGGATCGGCCAACTCGCCCAGGGCAAGCCCCATCTGCCTGCCGATGAACTGCCCCGCGATCTGGAAAGACCCGAACGCGAGGATCGCCGTGAACCCCATCATCAGTCCGATGGAAAGCTCGCGGACAGCAACAACCCCATACGCCAGCGCGTTGTTGAGCGCGGGGGCTTCCGACGCAACCATAGGCGTGAGCACGAACGAAAGCAGCAGCACAAACGCCGCCTTGATCCGGGTCGGCACCGCTGCCGCGCCAAACACCGGCGCTATCATGATCACGCCCGACGTTCGCACGAGCACCAGCACAAACTTATTCGCATGGCCGAGTATTTCGTTCATTGTGCAAAAGTCTGAAGATTGCCGAACAGGAACGACGTATAGCCCACGAGGGTCCGAATCATCCAGGGCATGCACACTATGAGCGCCACAAACACCGCAATTATTTTTGGAATTGAGGCCAGCGTGGATTCCTGGATGCTCGTGACCGTCTGGAAAATACCGACTATCAGGCCCACCACCAGGCCGGCCGCCATCAGCGGAGCCGCCAGCGTAATCACCGTGAGCACCGCATTCTTGCCGAGTGTCACTACTACTTCCGTATCCATTGCGCTATCCCAAAAAACCGGCCGCGAGCGAACGTATCACCAGGTTCCAACCGTCTACCAGCACAAAAAGCAAGATCTTGAACGGAACCGAAATGATGACCGGTGGAAGCATGAACATTCCCATCGAGGTCAACACGCTCGAGACGACCATATCGATGACGAGGAACGGCAGAAAAATCACGAAGCCCATCTGGAAGGCGGTCTTCAGCTCGCTGGTCGCAAACGACGGCACCAGCACATACGTGGGCACATCTTCGGGGGTCGCGGGCGCTTCCATTCCGGCCATACTCACAAAGAGCGCCAGGTCCTTCTCGCGCGTCTGCTTCAGCATGAAGCCGCGCAGGCACCCCATCGCGCTGTCAAACGCTTCCTTCTGAGTGATCTCCTCATTGAGGTAAGGCTCTATCGCTTTTTCATTGATATCATGAAACACCGGCGCCATGATGAACATTGTCATAAACAGCGAGATGCCGATCAGCAACTGGTTGGGCGGCAGGTTCTGCAACGACAGCGCCCGACGCACAAACGACAGCACAATGATGATGCGCGTGAACGACGTCATTGTGAGCATCAACGCCGGGAGCAGCGACAGCACCGTGAAGAACAGGAGTATCTTGATCGTAGCGGCGGTTTCCCTCGGGCCGTCCGATTCCTCCGCGCTCACACTCACCTTGATTGGAAAATCGAGCAGGCCCCCGCCCTTCTCTTCGGCCGCCGCCGTTCGCACCGGCGTCACGGCAAAAAACACGCCCAGAAGAACCGTCGACAGAATCGGCCGCCCGAAATATTTGCGCGGCTGCGTCATGTCGTTGCGTCCCCCTCGGAAGCCTGGCCCGCCGGCCGGTCGCTCGCATGGGCGCCGAGAATCTGCGCAAAGCTCGATCTGTCGGACGGCTCGGGCGCATCCACCGGCGTTGCTTCGCTCGGCACGTTCTCCAGCCTCGTCAGCAGGCGCATGTTGTCGCCGGCAGCGCCCACCACCAGCATGTCGGTGCCCACGTCGAGCACGAAAACCTGCCTCTTGCCGCCCAGGTTCAGCACCTGGTGAACGCGCAGGAGCTTATCTTGCCCGGTGCCGAAACGCGCCCGCGCCAGCAGCTTCTTCGTTGCCAAAGCCGCCGCAACGATCAAGCCGATTACTATCGCCATCGATCCGGCGAGCCGAAACAGCGAGTCGAGTGGGTCGGGTGGCCCGGGAGGGGGCTCTTCCGTCGCGAGCACAATGCACGCCGGCACGATGACAAGCAACAAGGTCAGGAAGGTCCTGGCTGCTATGGTCTTCACGTTTTTCTCCACCAAGAAGCGCTGGAGCAGATCTACAACGTGCCGATAATGCAAAGACCATGCCACTCACGACCTGAAAGCCCGACCGCAGGCCGTAATCCTTTATATACCAATATGTTGCGAATGTGATGAGAGATTGCAGAATACGCGACGCCCTGGGGGGCATGCGTTGACGTGAATGTTTTTCCGATGTAATGACGGAAAATTCGTCAGCGGGCCGACCGGTGCCCTCGCCCCGTTCCCCTCTCCCGTTCCCCTCTTCGTCTCCCCCTCTCCCCCTGGGAGAGGGGGCCGGGGGGTGAGGGCCGGGGGGTGAGGGACCCATCACGCTTGCAGGTTGAACGCCTGGCTGGTTTGGTGCAGCGGCGCCGTCACCGGTGTCGGCACCTCCTGCTGCTGAAGATCCTTCCAGCCTTCGAGCAGCTTGTTGAGGATGTGCATGGCGGCGTCGATCTCCTCAACACTCTTCTGCAGATTGGCGGTCGCTACTTTTTCGTAAAGGAAAAGGTAGAGCCTGTGGAGGTTCATGCCCAGCTCTCCGCTTTCCGGATTGTTGGTGCTCAGGAAGTGCGCCACGATCCTCTTGGCCTTGGTGAGGTCGTTGTGTGCCTCTTCGACTTCGTTGCGTTCGATGTGCCCCCTGGCCTGATTGAGGAACCTCTCTGCTCCTTCGTAAAGCATTATGATGAGCTTCAGTTGCCCTGCTCCGGCCACTGTGGCCTCGGAGTACTCCTTCAAAGCATCTACCATAGTTGGCTTGTCCCGGTGTCCGGCCTTTCTATTTGCTCTTCCCAGGTGGAAACGAAACGTCAGATGCTGCTACTGCTGCTGGATTGGTTCATGAGCGCCGCAAGCTGGATTCCCAGGAAGGAGCTTTGGGTTTGCATCATCGCGAGCGCCTGCTCCATCGCTGTGAACTGCGCAACCAGCCGCGCCCGTTTGGTCGCCAGCACCGCTTGTGCGCGCGTAATGCTGTTGTCTACACTTTCGATTTGATCCTCGGCGGTGTCCTCCCTCATCTTGAGGATGCCCACGGTAGGCTCGGTCCACATGAAGAGGCTCTCGGCGAGCTTCGCGCCCACGCCCTTGACCAGCGTCAGCGAGCCCTCCGCCCCCGCGCCAAGGTCGCTGCTGGTGAGGGTAACCAGAAGCGAGATGCCGTCGGTGTTGTCGTTGCCGCTGGCGGCGTTGAGGACCTGCCCGCTGCCGGTGGCCGCCTCGCCGTTGATCGTGCCCGCCACGTCCACGCCCGTCACGGTCGTTCCGCCCGTCAGGCCCAGGTCGCTGTATGCGCCGTTGGCCGGATCCTCGATTGTGATCGACGAGCTTGCCCCGTACTTCTCCGAGCGGATCTCGAAGTAACCCGTGGCACCCTCGTCAACAAACGTCACGCTCACCTCTTTGCCCGACAGGTAAGAGTCGTTGTTGATTGTCGTTTGTATGTCTCGAGCGAGGTCGGCGCCCGAGTTGTAGGTGGCCTGCGTGAGTTGCAGAATCTGCGACTGCTTGCCGTCCACCGTCACGATGATCTGATTGTTCGTGGCGTCGATCACGAACGGCGTGATGGCGGGGTCATCGATCGACGAGCCGGTGATCTTGCCGCGCGTAGCCGCCTGGGTGATGTCGACGTCATAGCCGGTTGTGGTCTCGACGGTATCGCTGCTGGCCGTGAGGAAGCTGATCTTGTTGTTCGTGCTCTCGCCGGAGATCTGGAATATCTTGGCCACGTCGTCGTAGCCCTCGTCGAGGGCGGTGCCGAGCGTGGTGGTGTTGATGCTCAGGCTTGCCCTGTCGGAGACCGACATCCCCAGGCTGAAGAGCGAATCGTACGTCTCTGTGCTCGTAACCGTCGAGAAGATGGCATTGCGGAGGTCGCGCTGTATTGCCATCATAGTGGTGTCGCCGAGGAACAGCCCCGCGGTGCCGGTGGTCGAGTCGTAGCTGCTGTTGGCCGTTATGTAGTCGATGGCCGCGTTGAAATTGCTGATGAGGCCCGTGACGCGGGTCGTTATCGAGGCCGTATCGTGCGAGACCTCCACGGTAACGGTCTCGCTTGCGTCGGCGGACCGAAGATCGACAGTCAGGCCTGGGAGGGCGTCGGCGATGCGGTTCGATGAGCTGGTGATGTTGATCGCGCCCGAGCCGCTGCCCATTGTGATGGCGGCATCCTGGGCCGTTTGCACCGTTGGCACGAATGCGCGCATGACGAACTCGTCGCCGGCGCCGAAGGCGCCCGCGCCGAAGGTCATCTGTGCGCCGAGATCCGTGCTGTTGAGATCATCGTAAACATCTATCGTGAGATCGTTGAGCGTTTGCGTGGTGCCCCACGTGGTGCCGCCGTCTTCGGACACCTTGTAGGTTGCCACGCCCAGCCCGCCGCCGGCAACGAACTCGACGGTGTATGTCTTGCCGGAAGTGCCGGCATACGCTCCGGCGGCCGTGGCGGTTCCGACGTATGTGTTGCCCGAGTCGGCTGCGGGCGCCGTGATCGAGTTCGACGTCAAAACGGGCGTTGCGCCGCCGCTGAGGTTGTTGGTGATCGATATCCCGTTGTCGGTGCCGGTTGCGGCGCTCGTCAGCAGCAGCCGATACTTATACGTGTTGCCGCCGTCGTTGATTATCGTGGCCTTTACATCGGTGCCGGCCAGGTTGATCGCGTCGCGCAGGCCCTCGAGCGTATTGTTCGACGTATCTATCGTCACGGTCGTAGTGTCGCCGTCGACGGTCAGACCCAGCGTGCCCGTGCCCACGGTCGCCGTATCCGAATCGACAAATCCCTGCGACGCAACCTGGTGGCTGCGGGCAATGGCGGTAACGGTCAGATCGTAGCTGCCCACCGGGGCGCTCGAGGCGGCCGAGACGGTGAGGATATCCGTGTCGGACGACGTGCTCGAGCGGGCGTCGAAGGTGGATGATCTCGCGAGGGCGTCGGCGTCGGCCTTGACCGCGAGCAGCTTGGCCGTCATGCTCTGATACGAGAGCACCTGGTTGCTGTAGCGCGCGCGCCGGGCCTCCAAGAGAGTAACAGACCGTCCCTCGACGGCCATTATCGAATCGATGATCTCTGTAGTGTCCAGGCCCGAAATCAGGCCGTCGACCGAGGTGAGTCCCGACATGTTACTTCTCAGTTGCCAGTTACCAGTTATAGGCTGTCAGTTAATTATCGGCTGTTGGCGATGGTCGGTTATCGGTTTTTGGGGTCTGTCCCTCTCCCCCGTATCTGTTTAGCGTGGTGCCGTCGCGCACCATCAAACCGGCAAAACCCGCGCGACGTACGTAGGGGCGGACGAGCCCGAATTGCCCGCCCTCTGGATCGTACGGCGTCTACGGGCATCAACGTCCGAATCGAAATTCTGTCGCCGCCCTGCGGGGGCTGTTGGGTTTGCGGACACGCGTTCCACGGGCTCACGCCCGTGGCTAGGCGTCTATCGCCCTCCGGGCTCAGGAGCGGCATGGCGTTCATCTCGGGGCAATGTAACGCGAGAATCCGTCTCGCGCTCCGGACGGGCGCCGGACAACTTCCCGTGCCACATGGCAAACGACCGCGCGCCGCAAAAGAAAAAATATGCATCCGCGCGGGTAGGGGCGGGCCGCCCCGCCATAGGGCGGTTA
>JABMSA010000049.1 GCA_013202185.1 Planctomycetota bacterium | reverse complement strand
CCTGGCACCAGCTAGGGATGTAAGTCCTTGCGGCACAAGGACTTGTGAAGCCGCTTGTCATTTGCGTTCGGAAGCCAGCGGAGTTGGATGATTTGAGTGCAATAACTGAATAAACAGTTCGCGCAACGCGCTCACCGGCGAGCGGACCGTTCGTTGCGTTCGACCCCGGTGCAAATGAAAAGTCGGCGTTGTCGTCGCGTGGCGCCTGGCGCCTGCCAGGAATGCGACTTGTCGCCGCACAAGAACGCACGAAATTGCTTGACATTTACCTCCGGAAAATGGTAGAATCAGTCAAGAACAGGAGGTCAACAGATGGCTCGACCACGACGACTGACGTACAGAAATGCCCTGCACCACGTTACGATGCGCTGTAACAATAAGGAATTCCTCTTCGACAAGCAATCGTTGCAATTGTTCCTCGACGTGCTCTGGGAAAGCTGTAAGAAATTTCGCTTGCGGTTTTTCAACTACTGCCTCATGACCAATCATGTTCATCTGCTGTTCCGAGTGAAGGCAGATGATGTGCTCTCGCCTTTCATGCACCGGCTTGCCAATGTTTTTGCGAAGCGCTTCAACGTCATCCGCGGGCGGAAGGGGCATCTCTGGGAAGCACGCTTTCGCAGCACGATCGTTGAGGCGGAGTCGTATTTCCTGCGGTGCATGGCATACATAGACCTGAACCCGGTGCGGGCTGGAATGGTCGAGCAGCCTGGCGAATATCCCTGGTGCGCCCATCGTTATCTCGCGGGAGTGGAGGATAAGCCGGTCATCGATCTGCATCGAGTCTATCTTGAGCTGGGGCAAGACAGGGAGGCCCGCTATCGTGCCTATCTGAAGGTGCTGGAACAAGAGGCGGCCCGAGAGCCATATTCTTTGGCGAACACCCTCTTCATCGGAAGGGAGGAATTCACCGGGCGGCTTCAGAGGCGTTTCGGGGTAGCGGACGAAGGGCGCGCCGATGTCCGATGCGTTGAACTCGACGGCGGAATCCATGCCGTCGAAGCGCTCAGCACCGGCGAGGAAGCATCACCGCCCTCCCCCACCGGAGCCTGATCGGCCGCATGCGCACTTATGTTAATTCTACGTTCGCACGCAATGGGAAAGATGCAAGTGTACGCCTGTGACGTAAGCTGCTGATGGGCAAGATGTTACAGCATTGTGCGGCGCCCCGCATTAGCCCGATAGCCAACGCAAATGACAGGCCGCGACGTAACTTCCTGTCTCGCAAGGACTTGCGTCTTCGCCTAGTGCCTGGCACCAGCTAGGGATGTAAGTCCTTGCCGCGCAAGGATTTGCGAAATCGCTTGACATTTGCGTTTGGGAAATGGCGAAATTGGACAAATAGCATAGAATAAAAGAACGAAGTATGCGCATATAGTATATTCGCCAGAGAACAGCCAGTCTGTTGCCGGTGGCGATAGTGTAAACAACCAAACCGCAACGTAACCTGTTGTCGAGCAGCAACTTGCATCGTGCCTGGCACCGGGCGAGAACGCTCGCGGTTGGGCGCCTCTCTTTCCCCTCAGCGCCGGCCGCATCGTGCTCCATCTCACCGACGGATGGACCAAGGGAGTTCATCCCAGCGCCGACGTGAGCCGATACTCGCCCGCGTCAAGCTCGATAGCCAGGCAGCCGCCGCGCCATTCGCCACGTCGGACTCCCGGCTGCGCCGACAGCGGGTTGCCGCTTTCGCGCACGCTGTCCGGGTCGATCGTCGGCACCAGCGCGGTTGCGGTGCAGTTGGGCGGGATGGTCACATCCAGTTCGAAGTGACCGTCGTGGCCCGTCCAATTGCAGTCAATGCGGCCGTACGGGGACCGGTGCCACGCGCGCACCCACGTGATGCCGCCCACGGGATTCGGCCGGAAGATGATGTGCTTGAACCCCGGCGCCGCAGGGTTGGGGTTGATGCCGGCCAGGCCCTTGTAGAACCAGGCGCTGATGTCGCTGAACATGTGATGGTTGCGCGACGACACGCCCGACCACTGCTCCCACAGTGTGGTGGCGCCCTGCTCGATCCAATGGCCCCAGCTCGGGTAATCGGTCTGGGTGGCCATGGCGAAGGCCAGGTCGGCGCGGCCGAACTCGGTGAGCGCGTGCATGACGTACTTCGCACCGAGGATGCCGCAGTCGATGTGCCGGGCCTTGTCTTCGGCCGCATCCACCAGCGCGGCGAGGACCTTCTCCTGCTCGCCGGGATCCACCAGGCCCTGATACAGCGCGCAGCCCATTGACGTCTGGCTGTTGCCGGTGACCTGCCCCGTCTGCAGGTCGAGGAAGCGTTCTCGGAAGGCGGCGCGGACGGCTGCGGCAAGCTGTCCGTAGCGGTGGGCATCGGCTGTCTCGCCGAGGAGGGCGGCGGCCCTCGCGACGGTCAGGGCGTCCACGTAATAGTAGGCGGTGTCGGTGACGACGGTGGGACAGGGGTGTCCGTTGGGGTCGCCGCTCGGCGGGCACCAGTCGCCCAGGCCGAACTCAACGATGTGGTTGGTGGCCATCGTGGTCATGTAGTCGACGTAGCGTTTCATGCACTCGTAGTGCTCGCCGAGGATCGCGACGTCGCCGCAGTATAGATACAGGTACCAGGGAATGAGGATCGCGGCGCTGTCCCAAGCGGGGCCGTTGCACCAGTTGAAGCCCCAGCCGCCGGTAGGCACGATGCCGGGGAGCTGGCCGCTGGGCCGCTGAACGTCGCGGAAATCGGCCATCCACTTGCGGTAGGCCGTGGCGGGGTCGAAGTTCAGCAGCACCTGCTCGGCCGAGAGCTGAGCGTCGCCAGTCCAGCCGTTCTTCTCGCGGTGCGGGCAGTCGGTGGGGATTCCGTGGTAGTTGCCGAGGGTCGACCACCGGGCGCACCGCTGGATGGCGTTGAGCAGATCGTGCGAGCATTCGAAGCTGCCGCGCGTCTCGAAGGCCGTGTGCACCACGCGGCCCCGGAGGTTCCCAAGCGTTGGCGTGCCTGGGAAGCCGGTGACCTGCACGTACTGGAAGCCGTGGTAAGTGAAACGCGGCTCCCACGTTTCCACGCCTTCGCCTTTCAGGATGTATCGGTCGGTCTGGCAGTCGCCGCTCTTGATGAAGCCGTCGATGTTCGACTGGTCAGCGTCGCCGTCGTCGGACAGCTTCTCGGCGTACTTCAGGGTCACCACGGTTCCCGGGGCCCCGCTGACCTCGAGCTGCGCCCAGCCGGCTATGTTCTGCCCGAGATCGTACACCCACACGCCGGGCCGGACCTCCCTCACGCTGACCGGCTCGATGGTTTGGTTGACGCGGATGGGCGTCATCTGCTGCGAGCGGAGCGCGCCGCCGGGCCCCGGCACAACGACGGCTGGCGTCCAGTCGGCGTCGTCGAAGTCCGCCTGCGTCCAGCCCGGCTTCTCGAGGCGGGCATCATAGGTCTCGCCATTGCGCAGGCCGTCGAACACGATCGGGCCGGTGCTGCATCGCCACTGCGTGTCGCTGGCGATCACGCGCTCCTCGCCGTCGGCGAAGCGCACATGAAGCTGTAGCAGGAGCTTGGGATGGTCGCGCCAGGGCGCCTGCTGAAAGTCCCAGACCTCCTTCGTGAAGCAGTTGTACCAGCCGTTGCCCAGGATCACGCCAAGGGCGTTCGCTCCAGTGCACAGGGCGGCGGTTACGTCGTGCGTCTGGTAGAGCGCTGTTCGGTCGTACCGCGTGAAGCCCGGCGCCAGCACGTCGTTGCCGATCTTGCTGCCGTTGATGTACAGCTCGTAGTAGCCCAAGCCGCACACGTACGCTCTTGCGGAGGAGACGGGCTTGTCCAGCGCGACGGTGCGGCGCAGCATCGGCGCCGGCGGCGGATCGGCCTCGGCCAGCCCGCTGCGAGAGCCGGCGATCCACTGCGCCTGCCAGTCGTCGGCCTGTAGGAGCCCCATCTCCCAGGAGGCCGGTTTGCTCCATGGCGTTTCGCAGCCGTTGCAGTCGCGTGCCTTGATCTTCCAGAAGCATGCCTGCCGCGACCGCAAGGGTGCGCCGGCGTACGGCACGTGGATCGACTGGTCGGACTCGACCTTGCCCGAGTCCCACAAATCGCCTTGATCACGACCGAGCGCCTCGCGGCTGCTCGCCACGAGTATGCGATACGCCGTCTGCCGTTGGCCGCGCTCGCGCGATTGCAGCACCCAGCTCAGCCGCGGGGTGGGTGTTTCCACGCCGAGCGGATTGCGAAGGTAGTTGCAGGTCAGTTCGGCGATAGCCGGAAGGTCGTCGCGGGATGGTGCTCCGGAGTTCGTGGTCATTGCTGGTGTGTCCTTTCATGCAATTTGCGGGTATGTTGCAGCGGGAAGGCCCCACTGCATCCGACGGCCAACTTCGTGCCGGTTTCTTCTGCCTGTCTCCAGCCACCCCCAAGGAAGCAGCATGAGGCCGTGATCGCGGGTGACGGAGCGGCTGCCGTGCATTATACCGGACTCCCCGGGCGGTTTCAACAGGCCACTTGGTGCGTGGCACCAGACGGGAACGGAATTTCGTGCGGCACAAGGACTTACGAAATCGCTTGACATTTGCGTTCGGAAAATGATAGAATCAGACAAGGAAAGGGAAGTAAAGGGATAACGCGCTCGCGAGCACCGTATTCGCCTGCGAACAGCCACCATGGCTGGCAGCACCAACGCAAATGACAGGCCGCGACCTTCTACTTGCGCCGGCACCGGTGAGGGCGCTCCGCCCTCCCCCGCCGAAGCCTGATCGGCCGCATGCGCAATTATGTTAATTCTGCGTTCGCACGCAACGGGAATGACACAAATATACGCCTGTGACGCAAGCCATTGACGGGCGATGCGTTGCAGCATCGTCCGGCGCCCGATATTAGCCCGATGGTCAACGCAAATGACAAGCGGCGACGTAAGTTACTGTCATGCAATGACTTGCGTCTTCGGCCGGTGCCTGGCACCAGGCAGAAATGTAAGTCCTTGCGGCACAAGGACTTATGAAGCCGCTTGTCATTTGCGTTCGGAAAATGGTGAAATCGGCGATATAGCACAATATGAATATACGAATGGTTCGCGCCCCCCGAACTTGCCTGCGAGTACGTCAGTTCGTTGCCGGAAGCGCCAACGCAGATGACCAACCCGTGACGCGACCTTCTACTTGCGCCGTCGCCGTTAAGAGTGCGCCGCCCTCCCCCGCCGAGCGGAGCAGCATGAATGACCAGGATCGATTACAACGATGCCCTGCACCGGACCTATCACGAGGCCCGCAGACTGTCGCCGGAAACGGCGACGCTCTGGATGGCCGTGGCGCGCGGGTACGTTGGTGAGAGGAATGCCCCGGCAATTCTTGATCTCGGCTGCGGTACCGGACGGTTCACTCCCCTGCTGGCCGACGCGTTCGGCGCACGCGTCATCGGCGTTGAGCCGGCCGACAAGATGCGCTCCGTCGCTCAGGAAAAGAGCCGTCACCCGAACGTGCAATACCTGAAAGGAACTGCCGAGCGAATTCCGGCGCAGGATCGATCTTTCGACGTCGGTTGGGTGTCGATGGTCGTCCATCACGTGTCCGACCTCGACGCCTGCGCGCGCGAACTGCACCGGGTGGTCAGGCCGGGCGGCCTGGTGCTGATCCGGAATTCTTTCAGCGGCCGCCTGCAGACCGTCCGCGCCTACGAGTTCTTTCCCGACGCCCTGGCCATCGACAACGCCAGGCTGCCCAAGGTCGAAACGGTCAGGAGCGCGTTCGAGGCGATCGGATTCGGCTTTGTCGATTTTCGCGGCGTCGAGCAGATCATCGACACGAGCCTGACCGAGCACGTCGCCCGCATTCGCCAGCGCGGCGTGTCCACGTTCGAGTTGATCTCCGACGAGGAATTCGAGCGGGGAATCAGGCGGATGGAACAGGCGGCCCGCGACGAAGACCCGCCAAAGCCGGTGACCGAGCGGATCGATTTCCTTGTAATGCACCGTGGCGGAGGCGCAGAAGAATGAAGGCTGCTCTCGCAACCTTTCTTGTTCTCGCCGACAGGGCCGCCAACCTTGCCGCAATGATGAAGATGACAAATGAAGCTGCCGATGACGGCGCCGACCTGATCCTGTTCCCCGAGGCCGCCGCGACGGGCCTCGTCAATGACGATCATCCAGAGCACGACCTGCCCCTCGGCGAAGCCATTCCCGGTTCGATCACCAACCGGCTCGCCGCTGTTGCGCGGCGCCGGTCCATCTACCTGGGCACCGGCATCCTGGAGCGCGAGGGCAACTGTCTCTACGATTCCGCCGTTCTGCTCGATCCGAACGGCGACCTCGTGCTGAAGTACCGACGCATCCAGCCCCAGTGGCACGGACGCGACGCGAATCCGGAAGTGTATCGGCAAGGCGACGAACTCGGCAGCGCCTCAACTACCTTCGGCAATGTCGCGTTTCTGATTTGTGGCGACCTTTGGGATGATTCCATCGTCGCGCGCCTGCGGGAGATCGCGCCCGACTATGTACTGTTCCCCTTCTCTCGCAACTTCGGCGACGGAAGCTTCGACCAGGAACGGTGGGATCGAGAAGAGGAATCGGACTATGCTGCCAAAGCGGCGCTGCTCGGCGCCACCACCTTTATGGTAAATGGGCTCGAGGATCGCAGCCTCACCGAATACCCCAGCTTCGGCGGTGCGCTGGCGGTCTCTGCAGAAGGCAAGCCCCTGTGCCGATGGCCCCTGGGAGCGCCGGGCATTCTTTACGCTGAGGTGTAGTTGATTCGGCCCCGACGGAAAGAATCGAGGCCCTCCGTCGCGTCACCGAACAGATTCTCGCGCCTGTCGGCGGCGCGTGGCGGAAGGACGAAGTCCTATACTTCGCCGCCCCGGGAGAAGACGCGCGCGACCGCGACGAGTGGGCGGATTTCTTTGAGTCGCTGGTGGGGGCGACGCGTTAGCCTGTCAATCCTTCGCTGCCGGCCTTCCCGCAGAATAGCTCCACCACCCCGCGTCTGCCCAGCACACTCGTCAGAAGGAATCTGCCGCGCATGAAGAAGCATCACACCCGCCGCGCGAGTCCATGGCTTTTTCTCAAGTTTTGTTCCCCGCCTGTTGATATAATTACCGCATATGGACGCGCCCGAACGGCGCGCAGTACCTGCAAACGAAATCGGCAAACAGACACAGGAAAGGATGAACGCAATGAGCTGCACGCAAGCACCCGACGACGCTGTGATTCTCTTCAACGGTAAGGACGTGAGCAACTGGACGGCCCGCAACGGCGGACCCGCCACATGGAAGGCGGTGGACGGCATCCTGCAATGCGTGCCGGGCACGGGCGACATCGTGACGAAGGAGGTCTTCACCGACTTCTTCCTCCACCTGGAATTCCGCAGCCCCGACATGCCGGACGCCACCGGCCAGGGCAAGGGCAACAGCGGCGTGTACCTCAAGTGCCGCTACGAGGTACAGGTGCTCGATTCCTACGGCTGGGAGAAGCCCGGCATGGGCGATTGCGGAGCGATCTACGACCAGCACGCGCCGTTGGTCAACGCCTGCAAGCCGGCGATGGAATGGCAGACGTATGACGTGGTTTTCCGCTCGGCGCGCTTCAACGACGCCGGTGAGCTTGTCGAGCACGTGCGCGTCACGGTCTTCCATAACGGGCGGGTGATCCAGAACAACGTTGAACTGCCCGGTGTCACGGGGGGTGCCCTGGACGACGACGAGAGCGTACCAGGCCCGCTGCTCCTGCAGGACCATGGCAACCTTGTCAGCTATCGCAACATCTGGGCCGTGCCGCTGCCGCTGGAAGGCTCGAAGATTTACGGGCCGGAATAGCCGCACGCGCTACGGCAAGAAAGGAACCACGAATAGGCCCGTCCGCCATAGCTCGGCGACGGCGGGAGCGCTGTTTTTGCTCTTTTCTCATTCGTGTTTCAAGCCCTGATAGGCGTTTTATACGCCATTATTATTCCCGCGTATAAAACCTCTCCGTAACTCATTACCACTCCACCACTTACGCGCTGCGCGGCCGGAACAGTTCTCCAAAATGCAGGGCACTT
>JABMSA010000615.1 GCA_013202185.1 Planctomycetota bacterium | reverse complement strand
TTGTCGGCCTGTGCCGGCAAGTGTTATCTTGGCCTTGATTCTTTTCCTGATGTTTGTCTTTATGAGCTTGCGGCTGGGGGGGATGAGCAGCACGAACCCGATGGCGTCGGTGATGATGCCGGGTGTGATGAGTAGTACGCCGCCGACGAGCACGAGTGCGCCGTCGAAGAGGGAGTCGGCGGGCAGCTTGCCGTGCCGGACGTCCTGGCGCAGGCGGCGGATGACGATCAGGCCCTGGCTGCGGGCGAGGATTCCGCCAAGGATGCCGGTGACTATGATGATGATGAGCGCGGTGAGCGGCGATGTTGCATCGGCCAGATGGAATAGCAGGTACAGCTCAACGAACGGCAGGACGATGAAGAGCAGGAGGAGCGCGGGGATGATCCGCGCTGCCTGTGTGTGGCGCCGGTGGAATTGTGATTGCAGCCGGAATGGCGGCACGCGATTGGTCCTCGTGGTTTTGTCTTTCGCGGCGGGGCTGGGCGTGTGTCACTCCTCGAGCGAGTCGAGTTGGCTGCGGGCGTTCTTGTAGTAGTGGCTGCCCGACTCGGCGTATTCCAGCACTTTTTCGAAGAGCGTGCGGGCCTTTTCCATGTTCTTCTTGGCCTTTTCCGCTATGCCTTCGATGTAGTGCTTTCTGGCTTTGCTGTCGAACCACTCGAGCATGTCGACGCCGGTGCGGCCGTCGATCTCGAAGGCTTTGTTTGCCAGCATTCGGGCGGTTTTGATGTCATCGTTGTCGAGAGCCAACTTTGCCTTGCGGATGAGCCCTTGTGCGCGGCCCGCCTTGTCGTTTTCGATTCCTTCCAGCCTTTCTGTTGCCAGCCGGCAGTAGTAGTTCTTCTGGTCTGGCTCCAGTTCCACCACCTTGCGGTAGGCGTCTCTTGCTTCGGTGATGTGGCCTTGGGTGTCGTCGTGCTTCTTTGCCTGGTTGAAGGCGCTGAGGACGGCACCGGCTTTGTCGCGCAGCAGAAACATGCTTTGGATGTTGTGCAGGTTAATGTAGTCGATGGCGTCTTTGGCGTTGCCGTTGATGTAGAGCAGGTTGACGTGATCTCGGTCCTTGGCGTCTTTCACTTTCTTTATCAGGCGTGCGATGTCGTCGGCATAGGCCCCTTGTTTGTCTATGTCGTCGAGGGCCAGGATGGCGCCGGCGTAGTCGCCTGCTTCATGTTTTGCGAGAGCGGCGGCGAGCACTGTCTCGTCTTTTTTTCCTCGTATGCATTTGTCGATTTTCTCGGCGATTTCGGTCTTGTGGTTTTCGGTGGGTGTGTACCTGAGGGCGAGATTGAAGTGTCGTATGGCTGCGTCCCAATCGCGTCGGGCCATTGCGCGGTTTCCCTTGTCGACGAGTGAGAGCCGGCATCTGTCTTGAAGTTCGCGGATGTAGTCCTCGTGTTGGGCTCTGACGGGGCCGTCGGCGTGGAGGCGGCTGAGGGCTTCGTATGCTTCGGCGAGTTTTCCCTGTTTTTCCAACTGCTGCCCCTTGACGAGGAGGCTGCGGTCGCGCTGGAGCTGCTCCACCTTTATGAGCAGCGAGTTTACGAGGGCCTCGGTGGTTGGTGTCCTGGATTGTCTTTCGGCTCTGTCGAGAAGGCTTATGACTTTGTCGTGGTTGAAGTTCTCCATGTATTCGCCGGCTTTTGCGTACTCCTCGAAAATGTCTTTCAGTATTCCGGCTATGTTGAGGTCGGGCAAGTCGTCATTGGCTTTCTTGAGCAGGGCGACGGCTTTGGGTGTCTCTTTGTTTTCGAAGAGCTTGATGGCGTTGTCTACCATTTCGGTGTACTGTTTTTTCGCGGAGATATCTCCGGCCTGTTGCGGAATGGGCTTGTTGTTTGTGAGCATGGCCGGCGCTATCAGAAGGATGGCGAGGAGCGCTGCCCCGCCGACAACGCCGTAGGTAATGAGCTTCTTGTTTTTTTCTTCGGCTGTGGGTGCTGCCTGCCCCTTGGGGACGATTTCGATTTCGCGATTGGTTTGGGGATCGCGCAGGAACCAGCGGCCGTCGCGTTGTGTGACCATGGGCTGCGGCGGGCCTTCGGGCCTGATCACCTCGGGCATGAATGTGCCGTCGGGGGGTGTTGGCTCGTCTTCGCCGTATTCGTCGGCCGACGGGCCGGCTTGCTCGGGCGCGGCGTCGAATGGCGCGGGCTCTGATGCGTCGGCGAACGGCGCGGGCTCTGCTGCTGCGGCTGGTGCGGCGTGGGTGTTGCTTCCGGTGGTGAAGAGGAGGCTGATGTCGCCTATGGCCATTTTATCGCCGTCGTTGAGGATTACCGGTTGGGTCATCCTTATGCCGTTGATGTAGGTGCCGTTTGCGCTGCCGAGGTCGCGCACGCGCACCTGTTCTCCTTCGCGGATGCACTCGACGTGGCGGCGCGAGACCCTCTGTGAATTGAGGTTCACGTCGCACGATCCGCTCCTGCCGATGACGGTTGCGCCGGGCTGTACCTCGAGGGAGTGTTCTTCTTTTCCGTCGTTGAGGATGAACTTCATTTTCGGTTTCTCACGTAACTGTTGTCCGGTGCCGAGCCTGTCATCTTCTCTGTCGCATTTGCTTGTATGTCATCTCGGGATAGAACGCGTGGATGATGATTTTGGCACGCTGGTGCCTTTTGTCTTCGACGTCGGGAATGAGGCGGCAAATGTCGTTGAGGTATTTGACGGCGGCCGGCGGGTGGTTCTGGTTCTGCTTGGCTTGTCGCTTCAATTCCTCGTGTTTTATCTCGATCTGATTGTCTGTGGCTCGCGCTTTTTGCCTTGCCTGAGAGTAGAGGGCCGGTTGTGGTCGCATTGATCTGCACAGTTTTTCCGCCTGACGGTACAACGTTAGCGCCTGCCCGGGCGAGTCGGCGCGGAGGATGTCGGCCTGATCGACCTTGAGCGTGGCATCGCGCATGCGATCTTCGTCGGACATGGAACCGCGCGTTTCCCTTGGTTCGGGCTTTTCGCCCATTACAACGACCGTGAGGAATGCTATGACTTTGTGCCTTGATGACATGAAGCGCACTTTTGTCACGCCTATTTCCATGCCCTTCACGCACAGCAGCCAGGAGTATTCGCTGTCTATGGTCACTTGTGCAATGGACTCGTCTTCGACGTGTATATAGGAGAACTTTCCCTTTCCGCGATATGGCACGAGCCGTTCTCCCCTGTATTCTCCCTGGAACTTTGCGTACTTGTTGAGTGATATCGCCTGGCGTGGTATTGAGCTTTCGTTGCCGATGGCCATGAATAGGAGCACTCCGCCTACGACGATGAGTATCATTACCGCTATGTATGCGAGGTTGGCTATCTTCTCCTGCATCTCGGCCTTTTGTTTGGCCGCGCGCTTATCGATTTCGTCGAGGCTGTCGGGCGGGCGGAATATGTCGTCGAGTACGGCCTGTCCGTCGGTCGGGATGCTCTGCCACCCGGAGTCGTCGTCGGGCCGGCCGGATGCCGCAGCGGGCACCGGAAGCATTGCCGCTTGGGCGGCTTCGCCGGAGACGACGTTGAACTCGGCCTCGATCGCGCCAAACTGAAGCCTGCAGGTGTCGGGCAGGGGGCTTTCGGTTACGGGCGATCCATCGAGCCTGGTGCCGTTTTGACTGTCGAGGTCGACCACGTGGAAGCTGCCGTTGCGCTGCTCGATTCTTGCGTGCTTGCGTGAGATCGAGCGGTCGTTGATCCGGATTTGCGCGCCGGTGTCGCGGCCGATCGTCATCGGGCCTTCGAGGAGGAAGGTTTGGCCGACGTGCTCGCCGGATGTGATTTGAAGAATAGCCGTTGCCATAGTTTACACAGGCTCCGCAGCGGTTACATTTTGTATGATCTTCAAGTGGTCGCCGATCTCGATGCCGCGCAGCTCTGCTTCGCCGGCGGGCAGCTCGAGTGCGTGGCGGGCCTTCGAGCACGATGCGAGCCGCCAGGGCTTGAGGCCGGCAACGACCTTGATCACGTGCATCTCGTTGTCGAGGAAGGCCACGTCGATCGCGAAGCGCATGAAGAACATGTGCACGCTGTTGCACTTGGTGAGCAGCAGCCCGGCGCCGCGCGGCAGCTCTTTCCTGCCGAGCAGGCCCGCGAACCTCGTCGCAAACGTATCGGCCACTTCGAGGGCGGGCACGGCCGGCCGGTTCCTTGTTTCGTTGAAGAGCTGCGTCATTATTGGATCTTGTACCACCACCTGAGGAAAAGTGTGCCACCGATCATTAAGAAGATGGTGGGGAAAATAAAGCAAACCAGCGGAAACAGCATTTTTACCGGTGCCACGGATGCGAGCCTCTCGGCCCGCTGCGAGCGGCGCACGCGAAGCTGCTCGGCTTGTATCCGCAGCACGGGCCCGAGGCTCGAGCCTAGCTCGTCGGCCTGGATCAGGCTGCTGACGACCGACGTAAGCTCGTGGACGTCGACGCGGTCGGCGAGGTCGCGAAGTGCGTCGGCCCTTGTGCGGCCCATGCGGATTTGCCTGAGCAGCTCGGCAAACTCGAACGACAGCGGCTGGCCGCCGAGCTTCTGTATGATGCGCGCGAGTGCCGCGGTAAAATCCATGCCCGACTCGACGCTGAGCGTGAGCAGATCGAGCGAGTATGGCAGGGCCTTGGTTATGAGGAGTTTTCGGGCCTTGAGTTTGTCTCGAAGCCATAGCAACGGGAAGAACAGGCCCACCATTGCCAGCAGTATCCATGCGGCTGCTCCGATGGCTGCGTAGCCGCGCCAGCTAAGCAGGCCGCAGCAAATTGCGCCGGCCGCCGCGGCAAGGCCCGTTGTGACGACGAGTATGCCGAAGAACTCGTCGGGGGTGATTCCCTCGGGGCTTCCTGCCGCGATCAGTGCCTTTCGCAGTTTTTTTCTAATCGATAGAAACACAGCCTTCTGCCCTGTTTCCATTTCGCGCCGCTCGAGTTTTTCTGCATGCAGGCCGAAGAGCGCCCCAAACGGCTGGGCGAACGGTATCAGGATTCTGAAAAGAATCGACCTGATCCATATCTTTCGCTCGGGGTTGATCTCGGCCCGCCTGAGCATCTGCTTGTAGGCCGAGTAGAACGTCCACTCGAAACACCCGAGCGAAGCGGCGGCGCAAAAGCATATGAGGATCTCATTGTATGTGAATCTCATATCAAATGTCTATCCTTATGATCTTGCGTATCACCAGTATTCCGCACACCTCCAACACAAGTATCGTGCCAAATAAGCACCAGCCCAGCGGTGTGTGCAGCAACGGCTTCATCAGCTCGGGGTTGGTGAAGTTGAGTGCAAGCGCCATCAAGATCGGTAGCGAGCATATTATGCCGGCCTGCATCTTGCCCATCGCGGTGAGGGAGTTTATTTTGCCCTCGAGGCGCTGCCGCTCGCGGATGGTCTTGGAGATGTTGTCGAACACTTCCGTGAGGCCGCCGCCTACCTCGTGCGAGATGTTGATAGCCGTTATCACGAGATCGAGGTCTTCGCTGGGCATGCGCTCGAGCATGTGCTGCATCGAGTCTTCCATCGAAACGCCCAGGCGCACCTCGGTGTTCATCAGCCGAAATTCCTGGCTGATCGGATCGTCCATCTCGCGCTGCACCAGCTCGAAACCCTGCGGCAGGCTGAAGCCGGTGCGGAGCGCGTTGGACATCGACATCAGTGCGTCTACGAGCTGCACGCCGAATTTCACCCGGCGGCGCTTCCGGAGGGTCCGAACGAGCACCTCGGGTGCCAGCAGGCCCAGCAGGCCGAATATGATGCCGACTATCAGGCTGTTGAACAGCGTGCCGGCGAGCAGCGCCAGCAGCGCGAAGCTCAGCACCGAGAGATAGATCAGGATGTGCGTTGGGATCGTGAGGTAGAGGTCGTCGAGGCGGCGTTCGGCGCCCTTGATGTATCGCTGCTCGTAGCCATCCCAACCCTTGGCAAACATGCCCATCCCGGCGATCGCAAATGCACCCGCCGAGCCGACCGTTGCCGAAAGAATCATTATCTCCTGAAACGACATATGACCTCGCGTGCTCTATGCGAATAGTTGCATGTCTACGTGTATGCCGCGCTTCTTGAGGCCGTGCACGAACGTGGGCACCGCGCCCGTGGCCTCGAAGTGGCCGAGTATAGCGCCGTCGGCCGATACGCCGGTTTGCTTGAACACATAAATGTCTTGCAGCGTTATCACGTCGCCTTCCATGCCGGTCACCTCGGTGATCGCGGTTACTTTCCGCTTGCCGTCGGTTAGTCTAGCGGTGTGAACTATCAGGTTGATTGCGGCGGCGACCTGATCGCGAATGGCCCTTGCGGGCAGGTCCAAACCTGCCATGAGCACCAGTGTTTCGAGCCGTGCGAGTGCATCGCGTGGGCTGTTGGCGTGGAGCGTGGTGAGCGATCCGTCGTGGCCGGTGTTCATGGCCTGTAGCATATCGAGCGCTTCGCCGCCGCGGCATTCGCCCACGATGATGCGGTTGGGCCGCATTCGGAGGGTGTTGATCACGAGCTTCCTGATGGATATCTCGCCGAATCCTTCGATGTTGGGCGGCTTGCTCTCGAGCGAGATCACGTGCTCCTGCGGCAGCTTCAGCTCTGCCGAGTCTTCGATGGTGACGATCCGCTCGTCCGGGTCGATGAAGCTCGAGACGACGTTGAGGAACGTTGTTTTGCCAGAGCCGGTTCCGCCCGAGACGACGATGTTCCGGCGGTTCGCGACGCACAGCTTCAGGAAGTCCGACATCCTCTGGCTCAGGGTTGCGAAACTTACGAGGTCGTCGGCCGTGAACGGCTCGTATGCGAATTTCCTGATGGTGAGCGTGGGGCCTGTAAGTGAGAGCGGCGGCGTGATGGCGTTGACGCGCGAGCCGTCGGCCAGGCGGGCGTCGACCATCGGGCTGCTCTCGTCGATCCGCCGGCCGATCGGCGCCAGTATCCGCCTGATGATCGCGAGCAGTTGTTTGTTGTCGGTAAACCGCTGATTGGTTTTCTCGATCTTGCCGTTGCGCTCCACGTAGATCTTGTTCCAGTTGTTCACCATGATTTCGTCTACGCTGCGGTCGGCAAGAAACATTTCGAGCGGCCCGAGGCCGACCGCTTCGTCTACGACTTCCTTGACGAGGTCTTCGGATCGAAGCCACTGCGGCACTTCATCCGCCATTCGGTCTACGATGGTCCTTACCACCTCGAGCGCCTTGTTGTGAAGTTCCTCGTGGCTTTTGTCTGAGATGTCTATATGCCGGAGGTCGAGGTCGTTGAGGAGGTTATCGTGGATCTTTCTTTTCAGCTCGACGGGTGTTACGCGTTGGGAGTCTTGCCGCGCGGGCTGTGCTGTTCGTCGGACCGCAGGCGCGGAGTGGTCGGGCTGCGGGTCGTCTGCCTGCTCTGGCGGAGCTTCCTGCGGGTCGGCATCTGCCGAGAAAACGAGCACGAAGTCGCCGATGAAGATTTGAGAGCCATCGCGCAGCGGAACCTGCCCGGCGGTCTTGCCGGCCTCGGTGAAGGTTCCGTTGGTGCTGTTGCAGTCTTCCAGCACGAATCCGCCGTTGCTCTGTATTATCCGGCAGTGCTTTCGCGAGACGTTGAAGCGGTCGAGCACGAGGTCGCTGCCGGCCCGTTTGCCGATGGTAAACTCAGGCTCCGATATCTCCACCTCTTTGGAGCGATTATGCTTCTTGTCGATTACCTTCAATCGTGCCAAGGTATTGTCTCCGTCAAATCTGCTATCGTCCTCGTCGTCTCCGTCAGGTCCGCAATCCTCGTCGTCCTCCTCGTCGTCGTCGATCAGTGTTCTTCTTCTTCTTGTCTTCCTCGTCGTCGTCCTCGTCGTCGTCGTCGATCCTTCTCTTTCTTCTTCTCGTCCTCGTTG
>JABMSA010000614.1 GCA_013202185.1 Planctomycetota bacterium | reverse complement strand
GTCAACGCCAACGACGTGGCCGTGATGGGCGCCCGGCCGATGTATTTCCTCGCCACGGTGCTGTTGGCCGAGGGGGCCGACGAGGCGGAGGCCGACGCGATCTTCGACGACGTCCTCGACGCCTGCCGACAGGTGGGCGCCGCGCTGTGCGGCGGACATATCGAAATCACCGCCGGCCTGGGGCGCACAATGCTCTCGGGCACGATGCTGGGCGAGGTCGACAGCGATCGACTGATAACAAAGGCCGGCATTCGCGGCGGCGAGGACATAATCCTGACCAAGTGCGCGGGCCTCGAGGGCACCGCCATACTCGCGTCCGAAAAGCGGAACGAACTCGGCGCCGAGATCCCGCCCGATATACTGGACCGCGCCGCGAAGCTGATCTACGACCCCGGCATCAGCGTCGTCAAGGAGGCCCTGGCCGCATGCGACGCCGCCGGCAAGGGCGCAATACACGCGATGCACGATCCGACCGAAGGCGGCGTGGCAACGGCCCTCCACGAGCTTGCCGACGCCGCCGAATGCGGAGCGCTCGTCGAGTACGACAAGATTCCCTTCCGCGACGACACCCGCCGATTCTGCCGGATACTCGGCCTCGATCCGCTCGGCATCATCTCATCGGGCTCGCTGCTGATCGCATCGGCGGCCGATGCCACCGAGCGCATCATCGGCGCACTACAGGGAGCGGGCATCGACGCCGTCCGCATCGGCACCATCACCCGGGAGGGGCCCGTGGAATTGCTCAAGGCCGGAAAGAAGCTTCCGATGCCGCGCTTCGACAGCGACGAGGTCTCGAGGGTGTTGTGAGGCGCGGGCGGCATTCACACGCTCGTTCCGAGCGGGGCGACGCGCAGCACTTCCTCAATCGACGTGATCCCCTGTGCGGCTTTCTCCAGGCCGTTGGTCATCATCGTCTTGAATCCCGCCTCGCACGCCGCTTCGCGCACGGCCCACATGTCCGCTCCGTCCGTCACAAGCTGCCGGATGCGGTCGTCGATAACCAGGATTTCGTGGATGGTTGTCCGGCCGCGATAGCCGGTGTCGGCGCACTCTTTGCAGCCGCCGGGTCCGTAGAAGGTTGCGTCCTTCCACGTGGCGATCAGCTCAACCGCCTCCGGCGGCATCGAGTGCGTGGCGGGCTCCACGGGCTTCCTGCACTTCGGGCAGAGCACGCGCACCAGCCGCTGCGAGACGACGCCCTTCAGCGATGCATTGATCATGAACGCGTCGAGCCCGATGTCGAGCAGCCGCTGAATGGCCCCTACGGACGTGTTGGCGTGCAGCGTGGTGAACAGCAAGTGCCCCGTGAGCGCGCACTGCACGGCAAGCTCCGTCGTCTCCAGGTCGCGAAGTTCGCCTATCATGATCACGTCGGGGTCCTGGCGAAGGATGCTCCGAATGGCGCGGGCGTAGGTGAGGCCGATCTGAGGACTGATCTGAATCTGGGCCAGACCGGTGATGTCGTACTCGACGGGGTCCTCCACCGTCATGATGCATCTCTCGGGGGTGTTAATCTCGTTCAACATGGAGTACAGCAGCGTGGTCTTGCCGGAGCCGGCCGGGCCGTTGGCGATGACGATGCCGTTGGGCAGTCGGCATAGCTGCCGGACTTTCTGCAGGTCTTCGTTGATGAATCCGATCTTCGGCAGGTCGAGCATGGGCACCGCCTCACGATCAAGAATGCGCGCAACAAGGCGCTCGCCGTCGATGGTCGGAACGGTGCAGATGCGCAGGTCAATCGCCCTGCGGTCGACGCTCAGCTTGATACGTCCGTCCTGGGGCAAGCGGCGCTCCGCAACATCCATTGCTGCCATGAACTTGAAACGCCTGATGACCTTGGACAACATCTCCGGGGGCGGCGGGCCGGCTTCGCGGAGCACGCCGTCAACGCGGATGCGCACGCGGCCGGGGCCCTCCGACTGGTCGAGGTGGATGTCGGAGGCACGGGCCTTGACGGCGTCTGTAAGGAGTTGAATTACGTATTGAATTACTTCTTCGGATTCGGGCTGAATCTCTGCGGCCAGATCGGGATCCTGTTTTGATGCATCCATCATGCTACTCCTTTTCCAAATGCGCCCGCCGTCGCCCGAGCCGCCCAGCTCGCCGCCGACTGACGGGTGAAGT
>JABMSA010000613.1 GCA_013202185.1 Planctomycetota bacterium | reverse complement strand
CTCCTGCATTGCCTCCAGAAGTGCCGCCTGCGTTTTCGGCGGCGTGCGGTTGATCTCGTCGGCGAGGATCACATTGGCAAAGACCGGCCCGTTCAAGAAGCGAAACTCCCGCCCACCGGTTGTCTTGTCTTCAACGATCACCTCGGTGCCGGTGATGTCCGACGGCATCAGGTCGGGCGTGAATTGAATGCGGTTGAAGGTGAGCTTGAGGCAGCGCGCGAGCGTGCTTATCATGAGCGTTTTCGCGAGGCCCGGCACGCCCACCAGCAGGCAGTGGCCACGTGCGAAAACCGAGATGAGCAGCTCTTCGAGCACCTTGTCCTGGCCTACGATTACCTTGGCCATCTCGGCGCGAATCTGGCCGTAGGCATCTTTGAGCTTCTGCACGGCTTCGATGTCATCGGTGCTGGGTTCCGGTTGTTGTTCAAATGATTCCAAGTCGGCCATAACTCACTCCTGGTCCTTCGATCAGCTTGCGACGTGCCGGAGGTTATCCGATGAACGCGTTTAATTATATCAAGCCGGCTGGCCGGATTCCACACTTAAAGTATCGGCGCGAAAGCACGCGAGCCCACCTTTGGCGTTGTTGGGGTGGGGGTTGGGGATGTTTTCGCACCTACTGACTGAGAAGGCGTTTGCTGGCCGTTAGTATGGGAATGTCGTGTGGGGCAAAATCCCCGTCGTGCGTCACAAGAATAAGCTCACCTATCCTGCAAATTTCGGCGAGCATCAGATCGTTGAAATCTCGCGAATTGCTTTCATATTCCTCGAGGAGCGCAATAATGTCGACGCGGTCAAATCGAGACGAGCATCGGGCGCACTTGCTCACGATCTCTCTTGCGCCGATAGCGATTTCCTCTGCGACTGGCTTAAAGTCCTCGCTGTCTCGAAACTCCTTGAATCTCTCCGGCTTGTCGCTCGGCGGCAACTGGTTGTACTCGATACGGGCAAACGCATTGATGAATTCCGAAAGCACCAACACATCAATATGAATCTGGCCACCGTAACGGCGGATTCTGCTCAGCGCATTCGAGTAGACCTTTGTCCGCCGGTTTTGCCCGGCGAGGGGGCCGTAAATGTACAGCCAGATGTTTGCATCGAACAGCAAATCATCTGTTTCGCTGAACTTGTAGCCCCGAATGTCAGTCCTCATCCTCACTGTCATCGCCCAACGCTTCTTTAGTTGCTGCTTTGAATCTGTCCGGCTCTTTGAAGAACTCTTTTGCGCGATCGACCACTCTCTTCAGCAGGAACAATTGATCCTTGCCGGCGTCGTCCGGAGGAAGAAGACCTTCTTTGATCTCGTCCTCTGAGAACTTGCCATAAAGCTGACCCACTGCGCTGTTCAGGAACGCTGAGGTGAGGTCCTCCACGTCCTTGAAGGATAAGCGGACCCTTCTTCCGTCGCGCAATGCCGCCGTGATGGCCGCGTAGACCTTATCCCCATCTTCAGAAGCGGTGCAGTACCCGTCTCCGACGATTTCGAAAAGGCTTATTACTTCCAACTTCTCACTCATGTCAATGCTCCTTGGTCGCGGAACATCAGAAGATGCTTTCAGGGTCAACTTCTTCGGCCTCGGAGGCCAGATAGTATTTCGAAGTATCGGCTGTGTTAATCTCGATATTCACAACCGTTCCCGGAAATGGCGCCTCAAACGTTTCCTGCTCAACATCGTTGGCTCCGAAGCTGCCGTATCCTGCATCTGATATGATCTGAAGTCGACCATCATTTGATTTTATAAATTGCCTGATGAGTTTCAATCCTAATCCGCCCGGCTTTCCTGCCCGACGAGGACGCGTCGTGTTTTCACCGTCGAGGGCCCAGGCAATTGCCTCCTCCGGCGAAAGATTCAACTCCGTGTGACGTTGGATGTTCGCCCTTATGCCTACACCACGGTCAGCAATAGAAAAGTCTAATCGTTTCTGGCGGGGAAAGAGCTGGCCGCAGGCAAATATCCCAAGCTTCGTGGAGGAATGGTCTACGGCGTTCTCGAATACTTCTGAGATGCTTTCGCGGAATCTGGCCTGAAGCGCGCTACTCATTTCGGGGAGCCTCTTGCCCACAAAATGCTTCGCAACGTACTGCTTGAAGGCCTGTGTCTCCTTACGCTCGAACCGCCTATATTCGATTGTTGTCCTGTATGTGTCTGCTCTCTTGGTACTGTTGGCGCCGAGGCTGAGAAGAAAGCCGTTTCTCTGTAAGACCTCTTCGATTCGAGGATTCATCCCCGAGGGGACTATTGCCCGACCTCCCGCCTGGAAAGGATAGAGGACCGCTCCCAAGGCAGCGCACATATTCGCATCAAACCACGTGAGACGAGACATGTCGATTTCGAGGATCGGATCGTCGCACGCTTTCATCTGATAATACAGTCGCACCAACGCTTGGAAGCCATCGAAAGTGCTTCTTATCAATCCAGAAAGTTCTGCCTTCAAACTCGCACTCCATTGGGCTCCATGCTGAACCCATCCCACGCCGCCATGCGCCTCACGCTCTCAGCGCCGCGCCCAGGTTCTTCTCCAGGCGCTTCATCAGCCGCGCCTGGGATTCGTTCACTTCTTCGTTGGTGAGGGTGCGGTCGGCCGAGCGATACCGCAACGCGAACGCCACGCTCTTCTTGCCCTGCTCGATCTGCTTGCCGCGGTAGGTGTTGAGGAAGGTAACTGATTCGCGCAGCGGCTCGGGCACCGATTCGATGCAGTCGACGATGTTCTGCCACGTGGTGGCGTCGTCGATGACTATCGCCAGGTCGCGGTCGACGGGCGGATACCTGGGGACGTCCTTGCTCTTTCTCTCGAGCACGGCAAGCTCGACGATGGCGTCGAAATCGAGCTCCGCCATCCAGACTGGCCGCTGGAGGTCGAACTTTTTCTCGACGCCGGCTGCCATCTCGCCGTAGAATCCTATCGTCTGCCCATCGGACGTGATTTTCACGCCGCGCCCCTCCTTGAAGAATTTGAGGCCGGCGGGCTCGATGGCGCATCTTTCGGTGAGGTTGAAGCGGTCGAGCATCAGCTCTACCACGCCTTTCAGCTCGTGGAAGCCGTCTTCCTCGATGATGCCGACTGTGGCCTTCTCGAGCATCGGGCCGAGGAAGACCTTGCCGAGTTCGAACATCTCGCAGCGGTCGACGTAGCGTGTGCGGTTGATGGCCTTCACGTGCAGCAGGCTTGCCATTAGGCATGGTCGCATTGCGCTTTCTTCGGCCCGGAGGGGGTTGGCAAGCTCAACGATCTCGCCGGGCCACAGCCTTACCGTTTGGGCCATTGCCGGTGTCATGAAGCTCGACGATATTGCTTCGTTGAATCCGCATCCGGCGAGCACGTCGCGCAGGAGGCGCTCGCAGCGCTCGAACTTGCTCACCGTGCCGACCTCGACTGTCATCGCGCTCTCGAGGGGCACCCTGTCGAAGCCGTAGATGCGGCCGACTTCCTCGACGAGGTCGATCTCGCGGCTCACGTCGCCGGCGCGGAAGGTGGGCACGGCCGCCTCGATGAGCACGTCCGACGCGGAGAGCACGTCGAACTCGAGCAGCCGGAGGATCTCCGCTGCGTCATGGGCCGGGATGTCGATGCCCAGGATTCGCCTGAGCTGCGATATGCGCAGCGACAGCTTTTTCGGCTCGAGGCTGATTGTGTTGGCGTCGATGAGGCCCTCGGCGACCTTGCCGCCGCATATTTCGGCGATCATCGCGACCGCGCGCCGAGACGCCCATTCGGCGCCGACGGGGTCCACGCCGCGCTCGAAGCGGTACGACGAGTCGGTCTGCAGGCCGAGCGCCCGTGCGGTTCGTCGGACGCTGATGGGATCGAATACTGCGCTCTCGAGGAGGACGTTCGTTGTGGCTTGGCCCACTTCGGTGTCGGCGCCGCCCATTACTCCGGCTACGGCAGCGGGGCGGCGGGCATCGGCAATCACCAGGTTGTCTTGCGTGAGGCGGCGCTCTTCGCCGTCGATTGTCGTGATCACTTCGCCCGGCGCCGCGCGGCGCACTATTATCTTGTGCTCGGCGAGGGTGTCGTAGTCGAACGCGTGCAGCGGCTGGCCTGTTTCCATCAGCACGTAGTTGGTGATGTCGACTATGTTGTTGATCGGGCGCAGGCCGACGACCTCGAGTCGGTCGGCAAGCCATTGCGGCGATGGCCCAACCTTCACGCCCGAGATCACCCTGGCGGTATAGCGCGGGCAGAGGTCGGAGGCTTGCACTTCGACGGCTGCCCACTGGCTTACGCCCCTGGGATCGGTTTGAAAATCGACCGACGGCATGCGCAGCGGCTTGCGCACGATGGCTGCCACCTCGCGTGCGATGCCGATGGCGCCCAGGAGGTCGGCGCGGTTCGACTTGATTTCGAGCTGGATGCAATAGTCGTCTGCGATTTTCTCGTAGCCTTCCACTTCCGAGCCGGCGATGGTCAGCATTTCGACGAGTTGATCGACGGGCAGGTCGAATTCGCAGTAATCTTTCAGCCAGTTGTAGCTAACGTTCATAGAGATTGTCTCCGTGCTATCATACGTAATTTTAGTGTTGGGTAGCCGAAAAGCAAGGGAAAAGTGGGATTGGCAATCGCGATCATAGCTGAGCGTGCCATCCTGATTCTGGCACCATGTTCCATTGGCGGGTCATGCGGGAGCATTTTCCCCTCTTTTTTCTTGACACCACCCAATTATTGTGCTATACTGTCAAGACAGTGGCGTCAGGTGCTCCCCATGGCAGCCACGTTCCGGCATGACGGAGAACGGCGGCCGAAAGATTGATTGGTCTGTGCCAATGGTGGCACTTTACGCATTTCCGGGGCGTTCCCGGAAAGTCTGGTTGCTTCGGGCCCATTTATAGGAGGACTTGCCATGAAGCGCAGATGGATTATTGCAGTTCTTGCGGCGTTTTTGTTGGTGGCTATGGTGGGGCTTGCGGAGGCCGCTGAAGGCAGACCGCCGGTGCCGATCGACAAGGTGAAGGTGATCATCACCTTCAACCGGCCGCCGGGGGCGGCTGAACAGGCACTGGTGCGGGGTCATGGCGGCTCCATCAAGTACACCTATCACATCGTACCGGCCATAGCGGCAACCATTCCGCACGCGGCCATCAAGGGGCTGCGCAGAAATCCCAGGATCGCCCGAGTGGAAATGGACGTCGTCGTGCGGCTGACTGACGCCGAACTGGACAGCAGTTGGGGTGTAAAGCGCATAGGCGCGGGGCTCGTTCATGATGCAGATCCACCCAACAAAGGCACGGGGGTAAAAGTCGCCGTCATAGACACCGGAATCGATGGGAGGCACCCCGACCTGGACGCCAACTACAGGGGCGGCTACAACTACGTTAATCCGAGAAAGGAACCAAAGGACGACGACGGTCACGGCACTCATGTGGCTGGCATCATTGCAGCCGAGGATAACAATGACCCTAACAGCGTCGTTGGTGTGGCACCGGAGGCGTGGTTGTACGCTCTCAAAGTGATCCGCAGGGACGGCACGGGGGACGTGAGTGACATCATCGCTGCCGTGCAGTGGTCGAAAGACAACGACATGGACGTAATCAACATGAGCTTGGGTTTCGGGCACGTGCAGGCGATGCAGGATGCCTGTAAAGAGGCGTATGATGCCGGGGTCGTGGTAGTTGCATCTGCCGGAAACAGCGGCAACGAGGCCGGTACCGGGGACAACGTCCTCTGCCCGGCCAGGTACGAATCTGTCATTGGAGTAGCCGCCACAAAGCAGGACGACTCTCGGGCAAGCTTCTCGAGCACGGGACCTGATGTGGAACTGGCGGCGCCGGGGTATTACGTTTTTTCGACCATCCCCGGCGGAGGGTACGGCTGGGCCAGCGGCACATCCATGGCCTGTCCCCACGTGGTCGGAACGGCGGCTTTGGTACGCGCGGCCAATCCTACGTGGACCAGCGCTGAGGTAAGAACACAGCTCGCGAGCACGGCCGACGACCTTGGCGACCCGGACCGCGACTGGCATTTCGGCTTCGGCCTTGTGGACGCCGCCGAAGCCGCAGGAATAGAGGTGCCGGAGAGGCACGATGTAGCGGTCACTTCGATAACTGCTCCTTCAATGGTGGTCGAGGGTCACACTGCCACTATAGTGGTGCTGGTGACCAATGAGGGAACGTTCGATGAGGGGACGGAGCACGACCCCATCGTGATAACATTGACAGACACGACAGTTGACCCTGACACCCCCATGTATTCCCAGGATATTTGGCCGCTTGCCTTCGGGGATTCAACAACGGTCACTTTCAATTGGGACACCACAGGCTCTTCCCTAGGGGATCACGTTCTTGAGGCCTACGCGAGCCTGGACGGCGATGAGGATCTCGCGGATAACAGTAAGACAGCCACCATTAATGTAGCGCAAGAGATCCACGACGTGGCGGTCATTTCCGTGGGACCACCCGTGGTACCCAAGGAACAGACAGTGGACATGTCCGTGGTCGTGGCCAACCAAGGCACGGCCACCGAAACATTCTACGTGACCTTGACGGACGTAACAGACACAGAAGACCCGATCCCCATCCCCATAGGGTCGCCCGAAAGCCTTCCGGTTACGCTTCAACCTAGCGACTCCGCCACTCTGATCTTCCAGTGGTACACCGGCTCCATGTCGGGCGACCACCTTCTGGAGGCCGTGGCCATTGCGGTGGCGGGCGAGACCGACACCGATGACAACACCAAAACCACTACGGTAAACGTGACGGGGGAAAAAGTTCTGCACGTCGAGGTGGTAACGAACTGCTCGGGTTGCCCCACCGGCAGCTACGTCATGATCCCCGTCACGATCAGGGAGAACGACGCGACCGGGCCTCCAGTAGCGCGGGCAGACGTACGAGTGGAAATCCTGACGCCCCATGACATTACCTATGCCGGTGCATCGAAAACCGACAAACAGGGCAACGTGGTGTTCGGTTATTCCCCGCACCCGACCGACCCTGCCGGCGTTTACACGGTCACCGCCTACGCCACGAAGAGACGTTTCGTGTCGGGAAGTGACACCACCACGTTCAAGTTCATTGATCCATAGCCGGAGTAGGACAGCCCCCGCGCGGCTGCACGCCGCTGGGTAAATCCTACCCACGTCTGGAACGACGCCGCGGGGCTGATTGTTTAAGAAAGTACAGGGACTTTCCAAGGAAGGAGGCAAGTTATGATTCTCAGCGAAGTCATGACACCCAATCCCAAGACATGCAGCCTTGACGATTCCGTTCAGATCTGCGCAAAACTGATGTCCGACGCCAATCTCGGCTTCCTGCCGGTTGTGGACGACTACGGTACGCTCGCCGGCGTCATTACCGACCGCGACATCGCAATACGCGCCGTGGCACAGGGCAAGAATCCCGAAACAAGGGTGCGGTTCGTTTACTCCGACAACCCGCTGCACCTCGAAGAGGCAGACACTCTCGCCCAGGCGGAAGACCTGATGATGGAGGCCCACGTGAGGCGGATCGTCATCATCGACGAGGAGAAAAAGCCCATCGGCGTGGTCTCCGCCAGTGACGTCTGCCGATGCGAGAAAGACCTCGAGCGAATGGCGAGGGTGTTCGGCACCATCTGCGAGCCTACGGTTGAAGGAAGGACCGTCGAGAGATTTGTCGGTTCATCGTGCTGCGGCTGAGCACAACGCAAGGAATACGACATCAATCACATGGCCCAAGACGCCATGAAGTTGGTGCCGTATTCCTTCTTTTCTTGGATGTTGTTGAATGACGGTGCTGGGAGGAAACCTTTCTGAAGAAAGGTTGTCCCCCAGACCCCTTTCCAAAGACTTTTGCGACGTGCCAGCCGGAGCCGTCACGT
>JABMSA010000612.1 GCA_013202185.1 Planctomycetota bacterium | reverse complement strand
GCCTTACGGCCGGGGCCCGACGAGGGTGGTCCGCCGAGCTTTGGGCGTCCACGAGCTGTCTGCCACGTCCCGGACCGCCTTCCGGGAGCATTTCGAGAGGCCGGCGATGCTTTGGAGCAGTTCCGGGGCGTTCGTCTCCTGCATTTTTCTGCGCGCCTGCCTGGTTGCTCACCTGATGTTCAGGCGGCTTCGCGCGCCTGCTCCGCTTCCGGCTTTGTGATAGCCCGCTTCCGCAACATGATGATGCGACAGAAGTTGTAGACGATTGCCTTGCCAATAAGCTCTTCGCGAACAGCCTCGATGCCACGCCTGCGCAGCTTCCCGAATTCGTGGCCGTGCTTCAGGCAGAACATCAGCGATTCGACCGCCGAGCGATAGCGACGTGCCTCCTTCAGTACGTCGCTGTTCCATTGCTCGTCGCCAAGAAGAGCTTTGCCTTTGGAACCACTGAAACTGACATCCTGCAGCCCAAGTTCCTGCAGTTTCTCAAGCCCTTTCTTCGAGGTGTAGCCGTCATCAAAACTGCCCAATTCAGGCACTACACCGGTAATGTCGATGGCCTCGAAAACCAGCGGCACGAGCATTGCCGAATCGGCAGCATTGCCTTCAGGAACCAAGAGTGCAGTGACCAGACCGTTCCGGCTACGCGCCAGTTGCGGCTTGTACCCTACCACCGGACAGCGATCCCCTTTGAGGATATAGACGGCCGTGCGATCAGAGAGACTGAGAATGCGCTCTGAGCCCTTGACCCGCTTGCCGCCAAACAGACGGGCCTCGCACTGCTGGTGAACATCGCAAACATCGTGAAGATCTTGCAGCATCCGTCGCCACTGCTGCTCCAAACGCTGTTTGAAAACTGGCGGCAAATCGGTGCCAACGACTGTGTCATGCAGCCGCACGGCTTCTTCGCCGAGGTGCCAGGCGGCGTTCGATGCCATTTTCAAGTAACGACGATACAGCTTCTTGCGAGCTCGACCGTTCTTCGCCACGTTGATGTCGAAGTCCAGGCTCTTCAGCTTTGGCAGCCACTGGTTCATCCAATGCACACGGAAGTCTGGCAGTCCGAACTTCCCCAGATTCTGGCTGTCGCGGAACACCCGGGCCAGCAACCGATAAATCAGACTCGAATCGGGGGGCCAACAGGTGTTGGCCTGGCACGAGGTGCTGTCACCGCAAACTTCGAGAAAGTCGTCAAGCTCCTCGGCGATGACCAGCGGCGGGAGGGGACGGGTGTTTTGTGGCATCAATCACTGCTCAGCGTTGGAAGGAAGCTCAGATTGATCAAACCTGGCGCGGTAAAGACGGTTTGGGATTGCTGGTCGGATGTGATTTAGATGGCGTTGGCAGGACTGTTTGCGGAGTAAAACGATGAAACCTGAGTGGGGCCGTCGTGTGTGTCAGGGGATGCGTGTCCGCCGGGTTTTGTTCTGAACATCCGGCGGATTCTCAAGAGCGGATGACCCGGACCATGCGGGAGTTGTGAAACCGCCTGAGGATGGTGGCTGCCAATTAGGTTGGCAGGGAGTGGAGACGGCGATAGGCGCAGATGTCCTTGCCGTCGGCCTGTTCAAGTCGATGCTCCATGGCCCGTTTTGTGCCGAAGACACGCGCGGCCATCTCCCGGACGAAGATTTTTCGTCCGATTATCAAGCCATCGCTCCAGTACCGCACACGGCGACCGAGACGAAGTGTGAAACGTGGGCGTGCAGCAGCGGCGGTCATGGCCTCTTCAATTTTTTCCGTGCTTTCTCCCTCCTCACAAGCCAGGCGGCGAGCAAGATCCACGCGGAAGCGGCTCTGAATAGCTGCCAGGGTCGTGCTTCTGGCCTCTGTTCCCTCATAGGCGGGAAGGCAACGCAATAGGTTCTGGGCGAAGGGGTGTTGGCCGCTACCACACCATTCTCCCCAGGAGCCGAACCTGTAATCAGCCGGATTATCCACTAAGCCTGCCCGGAGCGCATTCATTTCCACGTAGCACAGGCACTCCCACAACGCAGTATCTCGTCCCAAAACAGTGCTTTTGAACCGGCCGGCCCAGAGTGTGCCACGCCGGCGTGTCGGGCGGGTCCGATTAAACCATGTGGTAAAACGTTGCTGGATCCAGCGCATGAAGCAACTGATGTCGCGCATGTCCGCCGCTATTCTGGCACAGTTCGGGTCTTCGGGCAGCAGCAGCGTCTTGCGTTCCTTGTAGAACCGATTGTAGCGCTCCGCAACCGCTGCCGGGGAAAGTACTTCAGCCGGAGCGTGACAAATTATGTGCCAATGATTTCCCATGATCTGGTAGCCGAGCGGCTCGACCGTGAACAGGCAGGAGGCATCTTTGAGCAGTCTGATGAGCATTTCTTTCTCCGTGTCACCGAAGGGATACTCGCCCGGCTCACCCGCGATCCGGTTCATCAGATGGTAGTAGATGCCCATGTCATTTGGCTTGATTCGTCTCGTACGCGGCATATGCTTTACTCGTATTGCTGCACGCTATTCATCAGGATTTACCTATACAATTATTATAACGCATATAAATAGGAGCCTATTGGAGGTGAAGGTCATAAAACACCTGTCCCATCTCCTTCAAAGACTTCCAGGGCAGATCCGCTCAAGGCACGTGTCGCGACGCTGGCGCGGTCGAGTATGTGGGAGAAAGGGAATCCAAGTGAAG
>JABMSA010000048.1 GCA_013202185.1 Planctomycetota bacterium | reverse complement strand
TACTAGTACCCTTGTACAACCCAGGTACGTACCATGGTCAGACTCTCACAGAAGCTCGACAAGGCCAAGGACAAGAACTTCTGCTCGGTCCGAGTTAACAAAGATATTCGCCTGATCGTCCACAGGACGGACCGCAGCCTGCTGCTGTGCTACGTGGATCATCACGACGAGGCCTACCGGTGGGCAGAGCGGCGCAAGCTTCAGACGCACCCCAAGACAGGCGCAGCCCAGTTGGTGGAACTGCGGGAGACGGTGCAGGAGATCACCGTCCCGAAGTACGTCGAGGTCGAGCAGCCCGCCGCGACCAAGCCGGCACTATTCGTGGGAATGGACGATGAGGAACTGCTCGGCTACGGCGTGCCGCCGGAATGGCTGGACGACGTTCGCCAGGCGAACGAAGACTCCATCCTGGAGGTGGCGGACCACTTGCCGAGCGAAGCAGCCGAGGCATTGCTCGAGCTTGCAACCGGGGGCACTCCGCAGGCCGCCCAATTGGTGGAGGCTGTTGCCGATCCATTCGAGCATCCCGACGCCCAGCGACGCTTCCGCGTGATGACGAACGTGGAGGAACTCCAGCGGGCGCTGGACTATCCCTGGGAGAAGTGGACGGTTTTTCTTCATCCGGCCCAGCGCGACATTGTGGAGCGGAGCTACGCCGGACCGGCGCGCGTCTCAGGCTCGGCCGGCACGGGCAAGACGGTGGTCGCCTTGCACCGTGCTGTGTTCCTGGCCGGAAAACATGGTGATGCAAGGGTCCTGCTAACGACCTTTTCGAACACGCTCGCCGATGCATTGAGAGTCAACCTCCGGCGGCTGATCGGCAATGAACCGAGGGTCTTCGAGCGGATCGAGGTCCATTCGATTCTTGACGTGGGTGCGCGACTCTACCTCGCCTGTTTGGGAGAGTTTCACCTTGTAGACGACCAAACGCTTCGCCACGTACTGGCAGACGCGTCTTCCGGTGTTGAGTCTCATCGCTTTTCGGAGCACTTCCTGTGGACGGAGTGGAATGATGTAGTGGACGCCTGGCAACTGGATCGCTGGGAAGCGTACCGCAACGTTGCTCGCCTCGGGCGCAAAACCCGGCTGGGCGAAAAGCAGCGAGAACTGCTGTGGGAGATCTTCGAGCGGGTCCGTCGCGGACTGGCCAGACGTGATCTGCTGACCACGGCTACGATGTTCTCACGCATTACGGAGCATCTGACCCGGAATGACGCGAGCCCCTACCAATTCGCCGTGGTGGACGAAGCCCAGGACGTCGGTGTTCCGCAGTTGCGGTTCGTGGCTGCGCTGGGGACATCGAGGTCAGATGGGCTATTCTTCGCCGGGGACCTGGGCCAGCGTATCTTTCAGCCGCCGTTCTCGTGGAAGTCGCTCGGTGTGGACGTTCGCGGCCGATCGCGCACATTGCGGATTAACTACCGGACGTCCCACCAGATTCGCCGGCAGGCCGACCTCCTGCTGCCGCCCGAGCTTTCGGATGTCGATGGCAATGCGGAGGATAGGCGGGGGACAATATCGGTGTTCAACGGCCCCGATCCCTCAATCGAAATCTGTGGCAGTCAAGATCAGGAAGCCGAAACAGTTGCTGCCTGGCTGTCGGAACGGCGAGCCGAGGGCCTGCAGCCGCACGAGATCGGCGTCTTCGTCCGCTCGGCCGTCCAATTGCCGCGAGCGCGCGCCGCTGTCGAAGCGGCCGGATTGCCAACGGTGGAATTGCAGGACAGCTTCGAAACCCAGGTCGGGCGGGTATCCATCTGCACAATGCATTTGGCGAAGGGATTGGAGTTTCGGGCCGTGGTGGTAATGGCCTGCGATGATGAGATCGTTCCGCTACAGGAGCGCATCGAGACAGTGACAGACGATGCAGACCTGGAAGAGGTCTATATCACGGAGCGTCACCTACTCTACGTGGCCTGCACTCGCGCACGCGACCACCTGCTCGTTACGAGTGTCGATCCGGCGTCGGAGTTCCTTGATGATCTTCGCATGTGAAGTTTCAGCGGATCAGTCATGACACCACATGCATTGTGAGCCCGAGGTGCTTGAGGATACAGCTTCGGTTACGATGAACTGTCATGCTTCAGTCGGAATTGCACTTTTCCCCGGTTTGTGTTGGAATGTAATCCAGAAGGCGGACGAGTCGATGACAAGACCACGCCGTCGCTTCTCGCCCGAAGAAGGGCCCGTGTCAGCGGGTGAAGTGGACCTCGCATTCATGCGGCGGCTTCACTGTAGAGCAGGCTCGCGGCGACCGCTGCGGTCGCAAGGATGTCCGGAGCTTCGTCCCGGGCCTTCTTGAGCTTTGACTAGCCGACGGCAAGTCGTTCATAATCCTGGAGCCGGAATTGTCCAATTCACGCTGAATCAGTATAGTTTCAGCAGGCAGGCAGCATGCCTCGCCACGCCCCGACTGCCGCGTGTGTACACGCC
>JABMSA010000611.1 GCA_013202185.1 Planctomycetota bacterium | reverse complement strand
GAATGATTCTATATGATTTTGTGGGAGGGAAACTTTCTGCAAAAAGCTCTCCCCCAACCTGCCTTCCGAGGCAGGCACCCCTTTCAAAAACTCTTGGGCTTTCAGAGTGGATGTTTAGATATCCCGATTGGGGTGTCCGAATCGTCTCGTCCTCGTCGTCGTCGTCCTCGTCGTCGATCCGTGTTTTTCGACGAGCGTCCTCGCTCGCCATCCTCATGTTTAGTCACACCCTCCTTGCGTGTCCGGTCATTTTTTCAACGGCAGATATCTCTTCATCGCCCGGAAGGCGGGGTGCTTGTGAAAATCGCGGCGGCCCGCCGCCTTGAGCGTATCGGCTGCCGGCCCGAGCAGCCCGCAGGCGCGCTGGTGGTCGGCGTCGCCCGGCTTCCACGCGCCCCACGGCGTTACGAGTTGCTCGAGCGTGAGGGCAAATTGCGATTCCGCGTGGGCCAGCCATTGCCCCGCGCGCGGATGGTCGGGCAGCGCCGATGCGATCCCGGCGAGGGCTGCGAATCGCTCGATGTTGCGCAGCCAGTTGATCGACTCGGGATCGAAGTTTGCGCCCGGGCGGGCGTTTTCGTTGAGGAGCGCGTTCCACGCGAAGAACGACGGATCGTGCATCACATTTGCGAGGAAAACAAGGTGTCCGCGCATGAGCGCGCCGGCCGGCGTATCGGCGTTGCCCGCCGCCTTGAGCCTCTGCCATACCCGGCCCGACCGCGCGACCCGCAGCAGGTCGAGCCCTTCCGACGGCGGGCCGCTGAAGCCCTGATCCAGCACCGCCTTCACGGCTCGCGAGACTATTCCGGCGGCAGCGCCCAACTCCGGCACGTCGGGCGCCGGATCCTTGACCGGCGGCGGTTCGTTTTCGAGGTCCATTTTCAGCACGGCATCGAGCGGCACGTCGCAGGCCCGGCCCACGGTGCGATAAATATTTTGCGTCGAGCCGCCGGCAAGCGTGGTGGCGTGGATTCCCCAGCGGCGTTCTCCCTTCCCGAGCGGAAGGTGAAAGATGAGGGAGCCGTCGAGCCGCGTGAAATTGATCTCGACCTCGACGGGGTTTTGCCACCGGCCGGGAGCTACGGAAAACAGCGCGAACATGTCTTTGCCGTCGATGGCCGCCACCGACTCGAACCGCTTCGCCGGCAGGCCCGCTATGGCGGCGCCCCCGCCGCAGTGCGCGGTCAGACGCGATATGATCGCGGCGACTACGTCGGCGTTGCCCTGCTTTGGCACTTCCTCGCTGAGGGTATTGAGCCCGCGCAGTATCAGGCAGCTTGGCTGGCCAAGGTCGAAACGCTCCGAAACCGTTATCAACCCCGAGCCCGCAACCGCCGAGAAATCAACTTCGTAGAAATGCTCTTCGGTGAATTCATACCGAACGCGCACCCTCGCGAAGATCGGACCCGCCGCAAGAATATCTGCCTTCCAGCTTTTCACCTCGAAGGGCGAGCGTAGCTCACCGCGCCCGCGCCACACGCCGTCGGCGCCCCGCACCGAAGCGATCGGCGGGGGAACCGACCACGCCGGCGCCGGATTTCGCGGGGTGCCGGTCCCCGAAAGAATGAGCAGCGAAGTGTCGCCGGACGTCATCACCGACTTGAGTATTGTCTTGCGGACGAGCAGCGGTTGCTCCTGCAGCTTCGACCGTAGTCGACTTTTCTTCTGCTTGGCAGCTTTCTCGTCGTAATGCAGGCGATAAGAACAACGCTGCAGCGGCGCAAGCCCCGTGACGAAAGCAACCGAGCATCGGACCAGGGCCTTCTTCTCGTACACCGGGTCAACCACTTGAAACGGCACCGCATCGCCGGCGGAATCGCGCAACTCGAGGGTCTCGGCCAGGCATCGATTGCGAAACTCGACCGGCACCCGGACCATCTGCGGCGCCCATTCAACGCCCAGCGGCTCGCGAAGCGCGATCGTTTCGTAAAACCGGCCGAGCGGGTCTTCCTGCGGCGCATCACCGGCCACGGTGCCCGGCTGATCCGCCTGTTTCCCGGCGCGTTTCTGTGCTTCACAACTCACGCAGCTTCCCGCGAGCAACGCCACAAATGCAAATGTCACGACCGTTTTCATATCGATTCATTGTATCATCACCCTCGCCGGCAATAAAGCATGAACCCATGCACGGGCGGATTGGCCCGCCTGCCCAACAGGAAAAAACACTTGCATATCGAGGCTGTTGTGTGTACTGTAGTCAATTCAGAAGTGCTTCGCCCCACGGCGAGATGGCAGCAGCGGCATCATGTATTGGAAAGGTATTGTCAATGCATCTCAGATCACTTGTTCTTATTGTTGTATCGATTTTGATGACGGCGGCCACCCCGGCGGCGCAGGCGGGCGAGCCGAGCTTCCGGTCTTTCGACAAACGCGCGAAAGCGGGCGAGCGGCTCAGTGTCGTGTTCTTCGGCGCTTCGCTCACGTGGGGCGCCAACGCCAGCGACCCCGTCTATACCTCTTACCGGGCGCAGACGGGCAACTGGCTCGAGGAGCATTACCCGAAAGCTCATTTCAAGTTCTGGGACGCCTCCATCGGCGGCACCAACTCGCAGCTCGGCGTGTTTCGTTTCGAACGCGACGTCCTTGGCCGCAAGCCGGACCTCGTGTTCATCGATTTCTGCGCGAACGACGGCGCGGGGTCCGACGACCCGGAAACGCGCGCGTCTTATGAGTCGCTGATCCGGCGCATCATCCTCGATGCAAAGGCGCCGGTGGTGGCGATGCTCTTCCCCTTCCAGTGGGACGTTCAGCGCGGCAGCACCGCCGGAATGAAAGGCCTCGAAACGCAAACAGCAATAGCGAAAGCTTACAATGCCCCCGTCGGCGACGCAATCTCGCTCGGCATCGCGCGCGTGAAAAACAAGGAAATGACGATCAAGGAAATCTGGCCGGCCGACGGCGTTCACCCCGGCGACGCCGGTTACGGTATGTTCACCGACGCCGCAAAGGCTGCGTTTCTGGAGGGCATCGAGCGGAACCTCGTGTGCCGCGCACCGGAGAAGATGCTGTATGCGCCCACGTACATGGCAAACGCCCGGGTGCGCATCTCGTCGCTCGGCCCGCTCCCGAAGGGATGGATCGTGGGCAGGCCCAACCTTTCCGCCGCGTGGTACGACGGCCTGATGTCGCGCTGGCTCGACGATGTCACAATCGCATCGGCAAAAGAGAAGCCCCAGCCCTTGAAGGTGAAGATCAACGGCTCGATGGTGCTGCTCTACGGCGAGGAAACGACCAAATCGGGCGGCTATATGGTGGTCATCGACAACAACTTTCTCGTGGTCGAGCGGCCCGGCGGCGGCCCGAAGGTTACCACAACGTTCACCGCATCTGCAAAGCGGTTCGGCGGCACCAGGCAGCACGCGCAGATAGTCATTACCGGCCTCGACACGTCCGTCGATCACATCGTCGAGATCATACCCGTTTTCGAAGGCGACGATGAGCAGGAGCTTCGCATCGAGAGCATTTGCGTGGCCGGCGGCAAGGCGACCATCGAGGGAGTGAAGTGACGCGCAGGAAGATTTCATAGTAATCGCAGGCGCAGCCACGGAAAGCAACCATGACGGAATCGGACAACACACCCGCTTACAAGGATACGTCCCTGCCGGTTGAAGAACGCGTGCAAGACCTGATCTCGCGCATGACGCTGGGCGAGAAGGTGTCGCAGATGATCAACAGCTCGCCCGCCATCGAGCGGCTGGGCGTGCCGGAATACAACTGGTGGAACGAGTGCCTCCACGGCGTGGCTCGCGCCGGAATTGCCACCGTCTTTCCGCAGGCGATCGGCCTGGCGGCAACGTGGAACACCAAGCTGATGCACCGCGTGGCAGTGGCGATTTCGGATGAGGCGCGCGCAAAGCACCACGATGCAATCCGGCAAGACAACAGAGACATCTACTTCGGCCTTACGTTCTGGACCCCCAACATAAACATCTTCCGCGATCCTCGCTGGGGGCGCGGGCAGGAAACGTACGGCGAAGATCCCTACCTCACGACACGGTTCGGAGTTGCTTTTGTGAAGGGCCTGCAGGGCGACGATCCGAAATACCTGAAGCTCGTGGCCACGCCCAAGCACTTCGCGGTTCACAGCGGACCCGAGGCCGTCCGTCACGGCTTCGACGCAAGAGTTTCCGCCAGGGATATGAAGCAGACCTACCTGCCCGCATTCAAGGCGTGCGTGCAAGAGGCAAAAGCGGAATCGATAATGGGCGCCTACAACAGAACAAACGGCGAGCCCTGTTGCGCCGGCCCCACGCTGCTGCAGAAGATTCTGCGCGACGAATGGGGATTCGAAGGATACGTGGTGTCTGATTGCGGGGCCATCAGCGACATCTACAAGCATCACCACGTCGTCGACACCCCGGAGGAAGCGGCCGCTCTGGCAGTGAAAAACGGCTGCGATCTGAACTGCGGCGACACTTTCCCGGCGCTCTTCGTCGCCGTGAGCCAGGGGCTGATAGCCGAAGAAGACATCGATCGCGCCCTCGCGAGGCTGTTCTCGGCGCGGTTCCGGCTGGGGATGTTTGACCCGCCCGACACCGTGCCATACGCGCAGATTCCCATCGAAGTGAACGACTGCGCCGAGCACCGCAAGCTGGCGCTGCAAGTGGCAAGGGAATCGATCGTGTTGTTGAAAAACGAAAACAGCTTCCTCCCCCTCGACAAGAACATCAAATCGATTGCCGTTGTCGGGCCAAACGCCGACGACGTCGAAGTGCTGCTCGGCAACTACAACGGCACACCCTCGAAGGCTTTCACGCCGCTCGAGGGCATCAGGAACATCGTGCCGCAAGCGGAAGTGCGCTACGCCCGGGGCTGCGAGCTTTCCGGCGACGACACGTCGGGCCTGGCCGAAGCCGCCGAAGCTGCCGCCCAGGCAGACGTGGCGGTGGTCGTCGTGGGCCTGTCGCAGGCTATTGAAGGCGAGGAAGGAGAGGTGGAGAACGCCGGCGACAGGGCGGACTTGCGCCTGCCGGACATTCAGCGAAAGCTGCTCGAGACGATCCGCGACACCGGCACGCCGATGGTGGTGGTGCTGATCAACGGCAGCGCGCTGGCGGTCAACTGGGCGAATGAGAACGCGGCAGCCATCGTCGAGGCGTGGTACACAGGCCAGGCAGCCGGCACTGCTATCGCTGAGGTGCTTTTCGGCGACTACAACCCCGGCGGGCGCCTGCCCGTGACGTTTGTGAAGTCGGCCGATCAACTGCCGCCGTTCGAGGATTACTCGATGGCCGGGCGCACTTACCGCTATATGAACGACGAGCCGCTATACAGGTTTGGCTACGGCCTGAGCTATACGTCTTTCGCGTACGACGACCTCGCACTGAGCGCGAAGGAGATTCGGCCGGGCGAAACCGTCGAGATAACCGTGGCCGTGCAGAACACCGGCGAGCGCGCCGGCGACGAAGTGGTGCAGCTTTACCTCGGCGACGTCGAGGCGTCGGTGCCGGTGCCGATCAGGCAACTACAGGGATTCAGGAGAATAACCCTGCAGCCCGGCGAGAAGCAAACGGTGAGCTTCGAGCTTGCGCCCGAGCAGATGTGTTTGATCGACGACAACGGCGACCGCACCATCGAGCCCGGAATCTTCGAGGTATCGGTGGGCGGCGGCCAGCCGGCCCCCGGCGCAAACGCCTTGGCCCAGAGCTTCGAAGTGACGGGCGAGACGACTGTGATCGAATGATGCGGGGCCGTCTCCGCTGTTTCGGAGAGACACAAAAATGGCAAGAACCGGAAAGCCAGGCATCTTCACGAAGTTGATGGCGGCGGGCTGCAGCATCTGCCCGTTTTGCATTCCGTCACGCATCTGGCCCAACAGCACCTTCGCACGGAAGATGCAGTGCCTCGAGCGGATATGCCCGTGGTGCAGAGCCTACAACCGGCTGCACGGGCCCCGACCCGGCGCCGATGACGAAGACGAGGCGCAGGCAACGGCCTGATGAAGCCGAGACCGTCTAAGTGCTCTGGTCCGTAAATACGGTAACGTATTCTCATGTCTCGATTCTGCAGGGCGCTCGGCGATGGCATTGTAGAGACGGGCCGGTGGCCCGT